>CAZBNW010000125.1:0-5572 GCA_964493385.1 uncultured archaeon
AATGTTAAAGCTTTAATATCTAATTTTGACAGATCTTTTCAATAAATTATAATATTATTGTCGGAATTTTAAAAGAGTATTATTTATGAAGCAATATTTATTAAGATCTTATTAATAATCCTTTCAGTTAAAAAAAGTTTAATTTAATTAATTATTTGTCTAATTATTTATTTTCTTAACGATTAAACACTCCTAATAATAAATTGCCCACCAATAATAACCTAACTCAAAAACATAAGAAGATTGCTGTTATTTTAGCTATTACATTTGCTTGTTTAATTTTAGCAAACTTCCTATTAATAGCATTCATCTTCAATTGGGCTGATTGGGTCGCTCTCTTAATATTTAGTCTCTTATTCATAGTTCCAGCATATATTTCAAATGCTTCGATGGTTATCACCGGTGGAGGTAAACCTATTGATGGTGGAAGATATTTTCGGGATGGTAGGAGAATTCTTGGAGATCATAAAACATGGAATGGATTAAAAGGACCTTTATATATCGGAATTCCGATCTCGTTTTTCATGTTTCTTCTTTTTAACATTTTATGGATACCAATCAGTGATATTATTAATGATGCCACTGCTCAAGGACAATATCTTCTTTATAATGAACCTAAAATCTTTCAATATTACTTTATAGGTGGAGAATTTCCCATTAATTTTCTTGTATTAATTATACGAATTGTATTGGCCTCATACGGAGCAGTAGTAGGTGACTTAATTGGATCTTTTCTGAAAAGAAGATTTGATATTAAAAGCGGAGCACCTTTCTGGATCGTGGATCAGCTGGACTTTGTCTTAGTAGCATTATTATTTGTTTCAATTCCTGGAATTATATCACCAAATCTATTCTTACTGCCTGATATTTTTATCATAACTTTTTTGATAATATTGACACCTGCAGTTAGTATTATTGCGAATACAGTAGCCTATGTAGTCGGTTTAAAAAACGTGCCATGGTAAAAGATCTGTGGATTAATACTATTCCTTGAATTTGCACTTTACTTCTAATGGAAGATTTCTGTTTTCAAAAACAATATATTTTTTAAATATTTCATTTACTGCTCTAATATAATCTCCGTTGCGACCGATTGCAATCCCTCTTTCTTCAAAAAATAAAAAATATACAGAAATTTTTCTCTTACCAGATGCATTATCAGCTTCTATCTTTATATTATCTATATTTAAATCAGGGAAAAAACTGAACAATAAATTAATGAGAATCTTCTCAACTCTTATAATTAAAACCTTTCTCATGGTAAATTCCCTTCTAATAGAATTTAAGTGCATTTTAGAGCTAAAATAATTCTCCTTTCTGACAAAAAAAAAAATAAATTGGTTAATTACTACAATAAACTCTGGATATATTCCAGCAGTCTTTTGATAAAAATATTCACGTAATTTAAGTTCATAATTCGAAAATTTTTTAATAAATGATAATAATTGGTAAAGTACTAAATCATCCACTATCGTATAGAACATATTGTATTATTTTTCACAATCGATTTAAACCACTAAGAAATTTATATAATATGAGGAATGTTGTAAATTTCAAAAACTTCTAAGTGAGACAATTCTAATCAAATAGGCCAATATAAGATGAAGAAAGTAGGTTATAGGTTTCTGGATCACACTGCTGATGTTTCAGTTGAAATTTTAGGCAAAAATTTGGAAGAAGCTTTTGAACAGACAGCCTATAGCCTAATGGAAACAATTACCCCAAGTTTAAAATTAATATCTCCTGAAATTGAAAGAATAATTACAATTGAAGCAGAAGATAAAGAAGCATTATTATTTGACTTTTTAACTGAATTTCTTTATCTATTTGATGTAGATGAACTAGTTTTCAATAAAATAAATATTCACCCTATAAAAAAATATAAAAAAAAATATTATTTAGAAGCTATTGTTAAAGGAGAAAAATTTGATAAACGTAAACATGAACCAGGTTCTGAAGTTAAAGCCATAACTTATTCTTTTATGAAAATCGAAGAAAAAAAGAATAGAGTTAAAATAAATATTGTATTTGATATCTAAATCAAAATTAAAATTCAATAAAAGAAGAATTTATCCCTTTACTACACCTACAGGAACTAATCTTACTACTTTTTCAACAATTCCAAGATCATGACTAACTTGAACAACTTGATCTATGTCTTTATATGCACCAGGAGCCTCTTCAGCAATGACTTTCATCGAGGCAGCCAGTACTAAGATTCCTTGTTTACTTAGATCATTTTTGACTCGTTCTCCCCAATATTTTTTTGTAGCTTTAGCTCTAGACATAACTCTTCCAGAACCATGAGCAGTAGAACCAAATGATAAGTCCATAGCATTTTTTTTACCTACACAGAGGTAAGATGCAGAACCCATCGTTCCCGGGATTAATGCTGGTTGACCTATAGATTTATAGTTGGATGGTAAATCAGGATGTTCTGGTGGAAAAGCTCTTGTAGCACCTTTTCTATGCACATTTAATTTCATTTTTTTGCCATCAATTTCGTGTTCTTCTATTTTTAGAATATTATGGCATACGCCATATATCAATTGTAAATCTAAAGCATCTACATCCTTTTTAAAAATATCCTGAAAGGATTCCCTTAGCCAGTGAGTTATTAATTGGCGGTTTGTAAAACCAAAATTAGCTGCACACGCCATTTGTTTTAAATAATTCTGAGCTTCAGGCGTATCTGCTGGTACGCATGCTAATTCCCTATCAGGAACTTTAATGTTGTATTTTTTCATTGCTTGTTCAATATTACGCAATGAATCTGTACATACTTGATGTCCAAGAGCTCTACTTCCTGTATGAACCATAACTGTGATTTGATTCTTTTCAAAGATCTCTAATTGTTTTGCGATTTCCTGATTGTAAATTTGATCTACTTTTTGAATTTCCAAAAAATGATTTCCACTTCCCAACGAACCAAGTTGTTTAACAGCACGTTGTTTTGCCCTCTGTGAAACTAAACTAGCATCTGCATCTTTTAAACATCCATTTTCTTCTAAATGTTTAAGGTCTTCCTCAATAGCATAATCTTTTTCAAACGCCCAATTCACACCATTATTTAAAACTTTATCTAAATCTGAATAGCTAATGTTTAGTTTACCTTTTGATCCTAAACCTGAAGGGATATTATGAAATATTTTATTTAATAGGTTTGGCAGTACACCTTTAATATCTTTGAGAAATAAATTTGTCCTTAGTAACCTAACTCCACAGTTAATATCATATCCAACACCACCAGGAGAAATCATTCCACTCTCAGCATCTGTTCCAGCAACACCACCAATACAAAAACCATATCCTTGATGAGCATCCGAAAGAGCAATGGCATGTTTTTGAATTCCGGGCAAACACGCAACATTACATATTTGATCCAATGTGCGATCCCCCCGAATTTTTTCCAAGATATAATTGTTAGCATAAATTTTTACTGGAACCCGCATCTGAAATTTCTCTATATTTCCTTTAATCCGTGTCATTAAGGTCTTAGGAGGAATTTCGTAGATATTGTCATCTATCTTATTAACATTCATCTTAATTTTATTAATAAAACAGTTATCAAAAAGATTTTTATTTAATTCTATAAAGTTCCTAGAAATACAGAAATCAATAAAGCAAGTAAAATAGATTGTAGTTTCCTTAAAAAATAGATTAAAGTCTTATTTTATATCTATAAATGAAAGTAACTCTAATTTATCCAGACTATTTATTATCTTTTGAATCTCTGATTCTGGACGACCACTCTCTTCAGCAATCTCAGCAATCGTATGAAATCCGTCAGCTAAATGAGCTATTTTATACTCTTTCTTATCTATAAAGCCTTGAGTGATGACCTGTTTGGGTAGCCTCTTTGTGGTCCATTCTGGCTTTACATCCTTTACTTCGCGTAAATCCTCTTCTGTTAATACTAATCCCTTTTTCGCAATACGCTTCTGCGATTTGAGAAAATCCTTTTTGAACATCTTTAATATAGGAAGCTTTAACTGGATTTCAGCAATCCTACCAGTCTGTAAAATCTCATCGATAATATGTTCAAAATCGCGAAAGATACGGACATCTCCAGACCAACCATCAAGTTGATACCCAAATCGAGAAATAAATTTATCAATAATATCAGTTAAAGCTTTATGGGTTATCTTAGCATCATCATTCTTATCAGCAGCGGCAGTTATCAATACACCCTCCTTAAAGACTAAAAGCAGGTAAAAAACCTGCATGTTTTTACTGTTAGATAGAAATTATCTACGATCTATAACTTTGAGTTCACCACTACCTTTAGAGAACTCGACAGAAAAGTCTTTAAGTGCTGTAAGAAAGCCGCTAACTAAATCTTGATTAAATTCTATACTTCCATACTTCCGATGGATTAGACATATTCCAGTGTATTGGTGGATAAGGTACACATTGTGTAAAATCTTAAAACACCTCTAAATAATTAACTTAAGAGTAATAATTATAAAATAATTCAAAAATATATATCTTCTTTATTATAATAACTAAATAAATTTCCAATATTTAAAGTAAAGCTTTTTAAATTTCATTATTAATGTTTCTTGTTAATTCTCCCACTGTTTTTTTTTTCCTAACATATTAAATTTGTCATAAATATGTGAGAGTGATACAGTCTTGTTTGCTTTTTTTAAGTTAACAACTGTATGAGTAAACTCTGAAAGATTCGCTATATATTCTTCCATATTCGGTTTAGTTTTAGGATTATTCCAGAGAAAAGATAAACGCTCGTATCGCAAAATTTTAAAATTTCCTACTGGTTGTAATATTAATACTGAAATATTTAATTTTTTGTATCAATACCATCAAAAATAAAATTATAATACAAAAATTTGATTTACTTTTTGATAAGATCATAGAGAGATCTTATTTTGAAAGAATCCACAATTTGTTGTTTAGAAAGGTTTTCATAGGATTTTAGAGTTTTAACACTTCTAATTTTAATTATCCGGAATTCCTCTGGTTCAATCGAGAAATAGTTATCGGAAGCTATGAAATCCACTAAATCCGAATCTATGAAAACATAAAGAGCAATATTTTTTGCTGTAATATTAAGTTCAAAATCTACAACGCTTTCATTAGCGTTCTTTGTTTCAGTTATAGTATAAGATAATACGGGATCTTTTAGTGAAAACTTTTTTGGAGCATCAAATAAACGAAATCCATGAAAAATCACACCAACACTTTTACTTTTGTCAATTAATTTATAGAATATAATATTATTTTGTTCAGGAAATTTATCCTTGCTAATAGTACTCACATCAATGGTATCAAGTCTTAAAGATAAACATGGTGAGATTTTAGAGGAATTGGATCCTTCCATGAGAGTATTGCCTTTTGAATCGAGAATCCTCCATTGAAATATAACTTCTTTAGAGCTTTTCAAATCATTGGTAACCCAAAATTCGACTTTTTCTGAATCTTCTTTTACACTGGCAAAAATCGGTTGATAGAATTTTTTCGCAAAATAATGGAGTGCTTTCCATCGTCCAAAATAATCTAATGAAGACCAACTTGCAACGGGCCAACAATCATTTAATTGCCAATACAATGA
>CAZBNW010000125.1:5672-7352 GCA_964493385.1 uncultured archaeon
TGCCAAGCTAGGATGATTTCTTAAACGTTTTATGTTTTGGGTTGATTCCATCTTTATATTTTCTAAAAATTCTTTATGAGAAGGGTAAACCGCGCACGCAAATGGAAAATCCTGCCAAACCAAGATTCCTAACATATCACATAGTTCATAGAACAAGTCATCTTCATAAATTCCACCACCCCAAACTCGAATCATATTCATATTAGCTTCTTTTGCATGTTTGAGATTAGACTGATATAATCCAATTCTTTTACCTCTGGGTATAAAGCTATCAATTGGCACCCAATTTGCTCCCTTTGCAAAAACCGGAACACCATTTAATAAAAAGAAAAAAGTTTCACCCCATTTATCAGGATTTTGAATTAGTTGAAGGTCTCTAATCCCTATTTTTTCTGTAGATTTATCAATAATTTGTCCATTTTTAATAGAAATGATTAAATCATAAAGATTTGGAGTCCCTAAATCATGAGTCCACCAAAGATATGGATATTCAATGTTTAGGTTAAAAGTTGGATTTAAAGAATCAATAGACTTCTCCTTTGTTATAATAATATCATCAGGAGCTTTTAAAGTCAGTATAATTCTATAATTCTTTAAATTTTCAATTTCATAATCAGAAATTAAATCTATTTTAATTGATAAATCTACTGCCATAATACCAATCTTAGTTATCTCCTCTGGAGTTTTAATATCTAATGGATCTATATTATAATGAAAAGTTTGAGTAATATACGTAGAATCAATTTTAATATTATCAAATCCGATTAATTCTATAGATTGCCAAATCCCAATATCAGGTAATATTGGCCCCCAATCCCACCCAAAAGAATATTGTGCTTTTCTTAAGTATGGAATTCCAGGGATATAAGCTAAACCAGTATTTAACCTAATTCCATGTTTTTCTATTTCTTCTTTCGCTTTTACAGTTGGACTTTTGATAAGAACTCTCATGATATTTTGAGATTTTTTAAGCTTGGATTTTACATTAAAATCATAGGTAACAAACATATTTTCAGTAAACCCAATTAATTCATCGTTTATATAGATCTCCGCAAAAGTATCAATCCCATTCAAGCGAAGAATTATTTTCTTATGGTCTAAAAATTCCTGCTTCAAATCAAACTCATATCGAAATTCCCAATCCGATTCGTATACCCATTCCATATCCTGTTCATTCAAACCGTAAAAAGGGTCTTCTATGATTTTATTCTCCAATAAAGCTTCAAATACAGTACCAGGAATGTGAGCAACAGTTTCAATAGATTTTTCACTGTTTTCTAAATCCCAAACTCCATCCAATGAAATTTTTTCCACTTTTCCTGAAATAATCAATTACCCTAAATTAATATAATTCGATTATAAATCTTGATTTTAATTACAAATGAAATAAATCTTAAATAGCTTATATATATTCAAATAGATTCATAAGAATCAATAAAGCTTAAAAAAGTTGATATTAAGTATTACATTAATCAAAAATACAAATATCAAAAAAAGATCTACAATGAATTATTATATTTTTCTTGTAACTGTACCAAATCTCGAAGAAGGTCAGAAAATAGCAAAAGTTTTAGTGGAGAATAAACTCGCTGCATGTGTAAACATCATCAAAAACATTTCTTCAATCTATAGATGGAAGGGGAAAATTGAGGAAGATAATGAGCATATATTACTTATCAA
>CAZBNW010000126.1:0-7140 GCA_964493385.1 uncultured archaeon
TTCGAACCGTGTTCGCTATACACCTCATAGTGGGATGCATAGTCGCGGGGTTCAAAGCCCCAAATGCTTGGCCATTTTGCTTAATACACAAATTATGTATTAATCTACACCACCGGGCTAAGAGATTGAATCTTTATACTGATTTTTTATCTCTCTCTCGAGTTTTTTAATATATTAAATGGTTTTAGATCTTGATCAAAGAATTTTTCATCTAATAAATCTTTATTGGTTTTAAGGAACTCAATTTCTTGTTTTTCATTGCGATATTTATCTGGTAACATCTGCGGAATAGTTTCTATAATAGGATACCAACGTTTACAATTACTACAAAACAATATACCAGATTCTATATCAATGTCCAATTTAATTTTATTTACAAAATATAGCTCTGGTAAAATAGTTTCAAGTTCGTTGAAATTAAATTTTTTAGAAAATTCTAAAATTTTTAGTTTGACATCAGAATTCATGAGTCTAAAACATTTTTTACTTAATATATTAGTAGAATTATCAAATATATTTTCAAATTCATTTATACTCGAAATTATTAACTCAAGATAAGTTGTGAGTTTAGTTTTTTCAATAACAATATTATCCTTCATGGAGAATTCTCCATCTTCGTTATATATATCAATTATTTCTTCCTTTTTAATGAGGTTGAGATCTCGGTTTTCATATCTATTAATAATAGATTGAAATTCTTCTGGTTTATTTTCAAAAGAAAAAATATATAATTTTAAGGGAAAGTACTTATCAATAGGGCACGCTAATATATCAAAGAGCCATGGTTTCATAAATTCTTACACACATAAAGAATTCTTATAAAATGTAACTCCTTAACTGTTGAAGTAACTTATCAATTGTTCGATCAATTTTTTTTCTTCGTTTTTTGAAATCATCTGATAATTTTTGATATGCTGCTCTAGAAGGCAATCTACCTCTCTTATACCTAGATTCTAAAAGACTCAAACTATCTTTAACACTTATTCTCTCCGCTTCTAGGACATCCAATTTTTTTATTATATTTTCAAAAGATTCACTTGTCTCTATTATTATTTTTTTGAATGGAATTATCTCTTGTTGTATTTCTTCAATTTTAGACGTATTTTTATTTAAGACATTTTTATATTTCTTTTTTGCCATTTTTTTTCGTTTTGTATCTTCTTCTGCTTGTCTAATTTCTAAGGTTAAAGCATTTTTTTCTTCGTATAAAGAGGAAAATTCTCTAATTTCATTAACAGGGATAAATTCTCTTGTTATCGTAGCTTTATCATATTGTTTCTTTCTTGTTTTAGTTATTAAAACAAAAGTTGAAGCAACTATAGCTATTATTAATATAAATATAACAGGTCTAAGAAGCATGTCAAAAAGATCTATAGTAAATGTAAATTGGATTAACATTTTTTCAACAGGGGTAACAAAATCAGATTTATATACAAGTATAGTAGCTCCCTGAGATTTCTTAATAGCATCTGGAGGATTGGTAATTGAATTGATATTATAACATCCATCAATTAACACATTAATAGTCTGGTCTCTTCCCAAATAGTCATATACGGTTGTTAATAAATCGATCTTTATTGATTCTTGGAGCCAATTTTGTGAAACATAATTTTCAAACGGTAAATTATATTCTACTTTAAAATTCAATATTGAATTAGGTGTCATATTGAGGCGATTTACAAATAAATTAATTCTCACTTTTTGATATTTTGAAGTTCCTGAGTTTTCAATTGTAATCCCTAATATTTCTCCTAAATCATCTGATATATATAGATTGTTAGCATGTTTGGGAATTTTAAATGAAAAAGTATAAAAATCTATCTTTCCTAAATTTTGCATTGAGAATTCTTCTTTAACTCTTATTATCCCCCATGGCGAGATAAATATTTCACGGTTTATTTCTTTCATCTCTGTTTTTGTTGCAAAGTTGTCAGTAAAAGATATTCCAGAATCCTTTTTATCACCTAAATTTTCCAAAAATGGAGTTATAAAATCAACTCCAATTTGACTCTTGATTTCATCAAAATCAAATCTGATTAGATGACGTCCGTCATCAACAAAACCCCAATCCGATTGTCCTGCTGATGCACTTAAAGGATAATGAAAAATGGCTATTATTTCACCCTCTAACTTATAGGGTAAAAGTGGATAAACGGTTACTGATAAGCTTATAGGTTGTGGATCACTTTTCCCGTAGGAGGGTATATCTTTATATATATGAAGAAACGTAATTGTTCTTGTTTGATGTGGTAATAGAGGGGAATTAAAATAAATAACTATCATTTCAAGTCCATTCATTATCATATGAGGACGTTCAGTTAATAACGTATTTTGATCTATTCCTATGGCTTTAAAAAAAACTAAATCTTCAGATAGATCCAACGGAATTCCAAAAAAAAATGAAGAAATTGGATTATTATTAAAATTTTTAATTTCTAATGAATCTTCAAAACTTAGTAAACCAGTAAGACTTATATTAACGTCTCTATTAACTTGTGTGATTACTACATTTTCTATTCCTTCCAAACTAGAGGAATTTTCTAATTTGCTATTTTTTTTGTAATTTGTATATTCTAGATTTGAGTTATCAGCCAAGAATGAAAATATCACTACAAATAATAGAAATCCCGTGAAAAATAATAATAATTTCTCTCTTTTTAACATAACAATATCTTTGAATACTTAAGTTATCCTAAAATAATTAAAATAATATATAAAAATTTATTAAATTTTTTTTCATATTTCAAGATAAAATTTTATATGTTTTTTGTAATTACTCTAATACATAATTTTAGTAAAATTTTGTAATATTTTTGGTTATGTCATCTCGTGGAACTCAGTCAAGACGTAAAAAAAGAAGAAGTGGAACTGCTCCTATGCCAATGGCAGGGGCAGGATTGATGAGATTCTTTCAAGATAGTTCAGTTGGGATTAAAGTTGGACCTATAAGTGCTGTTCTGTTATCCTTAGCCTTGATTGTAATAGTAATACTAGCACACGTAGGTGTATTTAATTGGTTATTTACCCCTGGTGGTGGATAATACTATTTTTACTCTTAATTTAACATTAATTAACTTTTCATAGTTTAGTTTAAATGAGAATTTCAGAATTTCAGCAATTAATTAAAGATCTTTACTTAAATCGAGACAAAGATAGAGGTATCAATGCTACTTTTATTTGGCTAATAGAAGAATTAGGAGAATTTGCCCGGATTTTAAAAAGTAAAGAAGTTGATTTGATAAAGGCTTCAGAAGAATTAGCTGATATAATTGCTTGGACAAATTCATTAGCAAATTTATTAGACATTGACCTTGAATTTGCTTTATCAAATAAATACCCAGATATGTGTTTTAAGTGTAAATCTAATCCGTGTATTTGTAGGAAGTAAAAGATTTATTTAGAAATACAAAGAATAATAATTTTAAAATTAAGAAAATCCTATAAACTTTCAAAATTTCTAAAAAATATAATTACATTTATATAAAAGATTTTAATTATAATATCTTTTTAGTGCTTACTATGAGCCTATCTGGTAAAAAAATTTGGATAGACGTTGAACAACCCAAAACTGCCATAATGTTTAACTCCCTATTCAGAATGTTTGAAAAAGAAGAAACAGAGCTTTTAATAACAGCCAGAGATTATGATTCGACATATCAAATTCTAGATGATTTTGGAGTAGAATACAAAAAAATTGGCAGGCATGGAGGTGAAAAATTAGCAGACAAATTGGAAACATACATAACTCGCTTAAAACAACTTTTTCCTATAATTAAGAAATTTTCACCTGATTATTTTATTACTTTTCTATCTGTGGAAGGGACAAGAATCGCATATGGATTAAAAATTCCTTCTATTGCTATGAATGACGAACCACGAAATGAACCTGTATGTAAGTTAATACATCCATTTATAGGAAATATTATCACTCCCGAATGCATACCTAAAGATTTGTATATACGGCTTTATGCTGATCCAGAGAAAATTATTAGATATAACGGACTTGATGAAATCGCTTGGCTTTCCGAATATACTCCCAATCCAGAAATTCTTGAAAAATTTGATATCGAAAAAGGAAAATTTTTAATAATAAGAACAGAGCCAACTAATGCTTGCTATTTAATTGATAAACTAAAGCCAGAAGAAACTTTAATAAGTAAATTTTTCCCACCAATTTATAAAAAGTTTCCAAATCACAAATACTTCCTTTTAGTTCGTTCAAAAAGACAAGAACAATTCCTTTCAAACAAGCTTAAAATTTTTATTAAAGAAAAAAATGTTATAATAACTCAATATTTGCCAAATATTGTTGATTTATGCTTTTATGGAGCTTTGATAATAAGTGGAGGAGGGACAATTGTAAGGGAATCCAGTTTATTAAATGTGCCAAGTATAGAATTTTTTCCAGGAGAGTCAGCACCACAGGAGATATTTTTAATAAAAAATGGATTTCCTCTAGAACATATACATGACTCAAACATATTAGTTCAAAGGACTATAGATATCCTTAATCAAGGACCTTCTCCAGAGAGATTTAAGATTAGTTCATTTAAAGATAAAATCAACCAATTCGAAAATCCTATCGAAATATGTTTTAACCTTGTAAAAAACACATTGAAAAATAGGTAAAAGTTCTTAATAGTTTAAGCATCATCTAAAAACTTTTGATATATAACTTCAAGTTTCTTCCCAACTGAATCCCAACTATATCTTTTTACAAATTCTTGAGCTTTCTCAATTAAAGCTCTTCTCCTGGTATCATCTTTTAACAAATTTACAATTTCTTTAGCCAATTGTTGAGGATTCCTTGGAGGAACAAAAATCGCATTATCTTGTAAAACTTCACGATAGGCAATCATTGATGAACAAATAACTGGAGTTCCACAGGCAATCGCTTCAATTGGTGTTAAGCCAAAACCTTCAGAAGCATAAGAATATGTTACGAAAATATCACCCATCGAGTAATAAATGGGAATCTCTTTATCGGAAACAAATCCTACAAAATAAATTTCCTTATATTTTTGTTTCCATTCTTGGTAAAGTCTCTCCATCGAAAAATCTGGTTTACCACCCATAACTAAATTCAAATTATGGATCTCTTTTTTAGCGATTTTATAAGCTTTTATGATATCATTTACTCCCTTATATTTAGCTATACGACCGATATATAGAAGTACTGGTCCCTTAATATTCAGTTTTTCTTTTAATTCTTGAGCTTCTTTAGGAAGAGGGCGATACTTTTTTTCAATCGCAGAATAGAGATTGAAGATCTTATCAAAATTCACTTTAGGCATATAATATTTAATTTCTCTCCTAATAAACTCAGAACATGTCGTAATATATGTTGATTTGTTAACAGCATATTTAATGAAAAATTTTTCTATAGGAATTCTTGTAAATCTAGTTTCAAATGGGCCTAAATCGTGAATTGTAGATATGAATCGCTTTTGATTAGATAAAATTATAGGTAAAACTCCTTTTGGACTATTACCATGGATAATATCAAACTCATGTTGCCTAAGATATTTGATAGTATGTATATTAAATTGTGGAAACCAAAAAAACCGTTTTTTTATTATGTTTATTTGCAAAATATCTGGATCTGAAAGTTCAATATTCCATTTACCTGTAATTAATTTTATATTATGGCCTTGATTTTTTAGGTAATTATAAATACCAGTAAAAAACTTAGCTGCGCCGTCCTGAGTATCAGGAGCAAATTTTAAAGAAACTAAACAAATATTTAATTTTTCCATATAAATTTAACAGTGTCTTTTAATTAGTATTCATAAATTGTTTCAGGTTAATTGTTCAAATCCATCTTCAGTTATTAGGATAGTTTCTTCTGATTGAGCTACATAAACACCTCTTTTTTCTGCTAAAACATAATGGGCCTGTAATTTCCCTTGTTGTACTAATTCTTGGAGGCCAAAAGCTACCCCTAATCTAAATTCTTTTGCTAACCATCTCTCTGCAAATGGTAATGTTTTATAATATTTGTTAATAAATCCTAATATTTGTTTAGAAGTTTTTCTGCGTAGAGGTACTCTTCCAGCGTAAGGATTTATTTCATAAATGTATGAGTATTGAGTGTTATGAACTGAACCTTCACCGGTACTTGCGAATATTTCAATAGAAAAAACCTCACCAGCTTCTATTATATCACCTCCCTGAGATCCTAATTCAGGTAGTTGTTTTTTTCCATGAACTGTCCATCTTTCAATTTGATGTCCCCCTAGTTCTCTTATTGGGTTATACTTAAAGCCTTTAACAATATTTTCAATCTTTTTACCAATGTCTCGCGTATTTGTTTTTGGTTTAGCCATCATCTTCGCTGCATCAAGAGCAACTTCAGTAGCTTGTATAATATTTTCCAGCGGTTTATCTTCACTAAGATTCACAGTAAAAGCAGTATCAACGATATATCCTTCTATATGAACCCCTAAATCGATTTTAACTAAATCTCCTTCGCTAATTTCTAATCCATCATCTTTGATAGGAGATGTATAATGCGCAGCAATATTATTTATACATAAATTAACTGGAAAGGCGCACAACCCTTCTAATTCCTCAATTTTTGCTTCAGTCTCAGATATTAAATCTATTACTTTTACCCCTACTTTGATTTTAGGCTTAATATACTTCTTTATTTCTTGAGCAATTTTCCCAGCCTTTTGAAGAGATTCAATTTTCAATTTATCCTCTTCTTCTTTTTCTAACTCTTCCTTACTTTTTTCTTCTTGAGTTTCACTTTTCAAATTTTGATTCTCGGTCATTAAAATAACTAATGCGAATTTTGATAAAAATATTTTTTAAATAAGTATTAACTTTATTAATAAAGTTTATATTAAAATTAGATTAAAATTAAAAATAAAAATAACATTATAATATTATTATCTTATTAGATCATTAACCTACTATTTGTTTAAGTTGATAAATCTTTGAGCGAAAACATCAGCGAACTCATCGATCTTTTAAGGCGAATGGAAGCCGTTAACTCAGACATTCAAGGTTCTGCAATTGTTAGCGTACAAGGGCTTCCAATCTGTTCAGTGCTTGCAAGAGACGTAAATGACGGTATAGTCAGTGCGATGTCAGCAGCTATTCTGAGTGTATCAGAAAGGGCAGTAGAAGAGCTTG
>CAZBNW010000127.1:0-6990 GCA_964493385.1 uncultured archaeon
CAATAATGAAATAATTTTGTTAAAGTTAGGTGGAAGTTTACTAACTGATAAAGATAAACCTTTTTCCCTTAGAGAAGATATATTAAATAATTGCCTTAACCAAATCATTGAAAGTAAAAAGTTGATTATTTTAATTCACGGAGGGGGATCATTTGGGCATCCTCTTGCTAAAAAATATCAAATCTCTCAAGGATTAAATGTATCTATTAAGGATCAAATAATGGGACTTTCCAAAACACATGATGCTATGAATAAATTTAATTCCATCATAATAAACAAATTATTAGAAAAGGGATATCCAGCAATTTCGATTCAACCTTCTAGTATCTTTATACAAGATTTTAATGAAATCATTATTAAATCTATTGATCCTATTGAAAAATTACTTGACCTTGGAATAATACCAGTTCTTTATGGAGATATACTTCTAAGTAAGGATTATTCTTTTTCAATTCTTTCAGGAGATCATATTATTTTAAAATTATGTGAGAGAATTCAAAATTTTAAGATCTCAAAGGTTATATTTGCTATAGAAGAAGATGGTATATTTATCAAGGACAATGGAAATAAAAAATTGGCTTTAAAATTAACACCTAACGATTTAATCAATATAGAATTAGCTGAATTAGATCAAAAAATAGATGTTACCGGAGGTATAAAAGGTAAACTACAAAAGATTGAAGAAATTGTAAAGTTAAATATCCCTGTTCAAATTATTAATGGAATTAAAAATAAAAACGTTCTGAAAGCATTAATTAACCAACATATCAAATGTACTAATATTGAAATATCATCTGATAAAATAATTGAAAGTAGAATATATAATAGAAAGATAGAACACATAAAGATACCTTTAGAACATGATGTTCAACATGTAAGGAATTATTTTGATGAAGTTACTCTAATTCATCATCCTCTCCCAGAAATTGAATTGGATGACATTAATATTTCTGTCAATTTCTTTAAAAAAGAAATATCTGCTCCAATATGTATTGCAGCAATTACAGGAGGTCATCAAATTTCTAAAGCAATTAATAATATTTTGGCAAACGCTGCAAAAACGGAAAACATTGCACTTGGGATTGGAAGTCAGAGGATAGGATTAGAAGACCCTTCTACTATTGAATCTTTTAGTGTAGTTCGTGATGTAGCACCAAATATTCCGGTAATAGGAAATTTAGGAATAGGACAGGTATGTGATCCAAAATTCAATATTGATAATTTCAAAAGATGTATCGAGATGATTAAAGCAGATGCTATGGCAATACACTTCAATGCTTTGCATGAGCTTGTTCAAAGGGATGGTAATATTTCCTATAAAAACTTTAAAGAAAGATTTAAAGAAATAAGAAAAAATCTGAAAATTCCAATTATAGCTAAAGAAGTTGGAACGGGTTTTAATAAAGAATTAGCTTTAAAGCTTGATTTATTAGGTTTTGATGGATTTGATGTTGGTGGAACAGGGGGTACTAGCTTTGCAGCAATAGAATCAATACGTGACGATCACAGCTATGAAGTATATACTCGAAAGATTGCAGACACTTTTCGTGAATGGGGAATTCCTACTCCTGTAAGTATATTAAATGTAAGAGGTGTTTCCAATAAATTAATTATTGCTACTGGAGGCCTACGGTCTGGAGTAGATATTGCCAAATCAATTGTTATAGGTGCTGATATTGGAGGTTTTGCATTTAAGTTCTTAAGAACGGCATGGCAAGATTATAAGAATAATTCCATAACAAACACAATCAAAGAAATCAAAACCTTAAAACATGAATTAAGATCTTCGATGTGGTTAATGAATATTGAGAATATTAATAATCTCAGAAGTAATAACGATAAAAGAGTCTTAATGGGTAAATTGTATCAATGGATAAATCAATAAGCTACTACTTATTATTTTTGAGTTAGTTCATACTGTATTTAGACTAAATTAATTTTTTGTAATTAAAAATTTTAGTAGATTAAACATTGAGCATTAATAATATTCCATGAAGGATTATGAAATTTCTTCTTTTTGTTTAATGGGTTTATCTTCTAAAGTATCCTCGATTACACTTTTAAAATCAGAAAAAGCACCAATTTCTCCATTGAAGCGTTTTATTTTTTCAGAATAAAGTTTAATGAATTTATCAGAGATCTTTTTTAATTCTTTATTTACTTTTTTCTGTTTGTATTGTTTAGAAGAGTTTGCAACAAATATTAAACCACTTTTCTTTATTATTGTGAATCTTGTATTTTGTAAATCGAAATTTGACAAACCTCCCTCAGCTAATTGTTCAGCAAACATGTCTAAAGCGCTTATCATTGCTCCAAAAAGTTGGGGAGAAACTACTTTATCGTACTCTCTATGAAAGATAACTATCCCTGATATATCTAAAATCCATATGTCTTGTAGTACTTTCAATTGAATTCCTCTTTAACCAACTTTTCAACTAATTATTGGAAAAAAACAATTTTAAAATGCATCTATTATAAGAATTTTAAAATTTCATCAATTTTAATTATTTTACGAAATAAAAATATTGTCAATTAGATTTTAAGTTTTTGAAGCTCCAATTTATTTCTTCCTATTTTTTGATCTAAAAATTTCATGTATTCCCCCATCTTTTAATATTACTCTCAATTCCAATTTGGTCTAAGATCCTCCCTATTGTAAACTCAATGAGATCATCAATATCTTTTGGTTTAATATAATAAGAGGGAATGGGAGGGAAAATTGTAACACCTAGTTTAGCTAACTTAAACATATTTTCCAAATGAATTGCACTAAAAGGAGTTTCTCTTACTACAAGGATAAGCGTTCTCTTTTCTTTTATTGCTACATCTGCAGCTCTAGTGATTAAGTTGTTTGCATAGCCATTTGCGATTGCAGAAAGAGATTTCATTGAACAGGGAATTATAATCATAGAATCTAATTTATAAGATCCACTTGCTGGAGGAGCTAATAGATCATCTACATCATAATTTTTATAAGCTAATTTACGAATATCAGAGATTTTATAATCCGTTTCAATAGTAATTATTTTTTCAGCATTTTTTGAAATAATTAATTCAGTTTTAACTTCTTTTTCCTTAAGTATTTCTAGAAGTCTAATTGCTAAATGAACTCCAGAGGCTCCTGTAATAGCAACTAACATTTATGTCTATCTCAATAATTTAATTAAATCCAAAATAATTATATTTGAACTTAATTATTCTTTTATTATTTTTAGTTCTTATCTTTTTTCGTATTGAATTGTAATCTAATTTTATATTGGTAAGCTAGTTCATTATAGTTGTTTTTAAAGATAAGTTTATAGATTGATATGAAGAAGTATTCAGTCAATAAATTATGATTTTTCGCTAAGCAGCACTCTTTTGATCTAAATGCTCAAGAATATCGTTAAAATCAGAATTTTCTTTCGATTACAAAATTTAATAGGTTTTCAAAAAACTCCATTTCAGATTGATTGATCACACGATTTAACTTTTCTAAAGATAATCTCACTTCCTTAAAATATGACTTTGCTAATTCTTTGCATGAATTAACAACATCTGCTTCAAGAAATAAATCCTTAACTTCTTTAACATCTTCTTTTGTTATATTTGGATTTTCGATGAGTTCTTCTAATCTATTTTTGTCTTTTTGTTTTAATTTATTTGATGCTTCAATCAATAAACACGTCTTTTTACCTTCAATGATATCAGAATCTGTTGGTTTTCCTGTAACTTTCTCATCACCGAAAGTCCCTAGGATATCATCCGTTATCTGAAATATAATTCCAAGATTCTTTCCATAAATAGAGAGATCTTCCGTAAATTTATGATTTACCTTAGCGTAATTGGACCCTATTAAAATTGATTTTTCAATTAAAGCTCCGGTTTTCAGCGATATCATATTAATGTAATCTGAAATTGTAAGGTTTTGCTGATTTACCATATCAGTTTCAATTAATACACCATTCGCAATCTCAATAAAAGCCTGCTCATAAAAATTAATTGCTTTTAAGTTAAGATCCTTTTCAAACTCATTGAAAAGATATGCCTCTAATCCTAAGAAAAACGCTGAATCACCCCCAATTATTCCTATTGAATTACCAAAATCTACATCAATCATTTTTTTCAACTTGTATTTTTGATGATAATTGCGGAACCTGAAATGAAATGCGGGTTTTCCTCTCCTGAAATCATCTTTATCGATTATATCATCATGAATTAAGGAAGCATTATGGAGAAATTCAACCCCAATGCTAGGTAGAACAATCTTTTCATCGTGATTTTCGCTAAAAGCGTTATAAGTAGCAATACATAACAAGGGTCTTATTCTTTTCCCCCCTGATAGAAAGTAATTTTTTAATTCTGAATAATAGTCTTTTAAGAAAGCATTTTCTACACTATTTAATTTCCTTTCATAAATTAAATTTATTGCCTCATTAATTTTAGGAATATATTTCTGTGCGTATTGGGTAAATTTCATTAAATTACACTTTTCTAATTATTAAATAATAGTGTTCTAATTGAATTATACTACAAAAATTTCAGTCAAATAAAAATACTTCCCAATTTTCAATACTATTAAATATTAGAGAAGATCATAAATAATATTTAAAATTTAATTAAAGAAATAAGGGTAAGTTCACTACTTAAAATTAGGTTTTTCAATAAATAGAAATAGTTTATGTCAAGACTTAAAAATTTACGTTTTGATAAAAAAAGATTGGGATTACTGATAAGTATCTCCATAATTATTATTGGTCTAATACCCCATCTCATCTTAATTTCGATTTCAGGTTCAAACTATTCATACACGGTTGATCCATTATCGCTTGAATCTGAAGATGGGACATATATTAGTGCTTTCAAATATACACCAAAAGGAGAAAAAAACAATGGTGGGATAGTTGTTAGTCATTACTTGGCTGGCAATAAATTCCATATGCATCCATTAAGTATAGAACTAGTTAAACGTGGATTTACGGTAATAAATATAGATTTTCGAGGTCACGGAGCGTCTGGTGGATATTTTTTATATAGTGAATTCATCAATGATATGAAGACAGCTGTTGATTACCTTGAATATGCTGTACCACATATTACCGAAGTTGGGCTTGTTGGACATTCATTAGGTGCTATTATAGCCGTAGCATTAGCAAGGACTTATCCGAATAGAATTAACGCAACAGTGGCAATTGGACATATACCTTCTAATATGACAAACATTGCCAATCTTTTAATAGCAATTGGATTATTAGAACAAAGCTATTCAACAGAAGATGTACTTGAAGCTTTAATGGCATATACTGGACTCCCAAATGTTGAAATCGGTGAATTATATGGAGATTTTAATGCGGGAGATGCAATTAAAGGTGTTGTTAGTCCCTTTTCTGAGCACTTATTTGAAGTAATGGACCCCTCTATTATTTATGAAACAGTTCAATGGTTTGAGCAAGCTTTTAATGGAGAATTAGCCAGTGATATTTTCATAACTGTACCGTTATTTCAGATTTTTTCTTATGTCTCTCAATTAGGTGTCGTTGCATTTATCTTTGTACTAATAGCCTATCTTAGCAATTATCTTTTTAAACATAAGATTGTATACCCAGAAAAAAGGATCTTAAAAAATGGACGGAATATTTCGATTTATAACTTAATAAAGTATTATGCTATATATGTTATGCTAATCGGATTTTTCATTTTTTTATTTTTATTGGATATCTTTACGGGCATTATACCACTTTCGACAGCGAGTTTAATACTTACATCATCTGTTGGAACAGCAATTGGAACGATCATTATATACTATTTCCTAATATTACACCGAGAAGAAAAACTCTCAATCAAAATTTTGCCTTTAAAAATTCAAGAGATGTGCTTAACCAATTCAGGACGTTCAATGTTATTTGGAATTTTTGCTGCTTTACTATTAGCATCTTCTCTGAGTGCACCATGGCATTGGAATCTGCAGAACATTTTACCAACTACCAGTGAGATTGGGATAATGATTGGAATAACACTTATGGGCTTTCCCTTTTTTCTAATTAAAGAATTCTATTTTAGGATTGTTCAAGGACGTTTGAAAAATTCAAATCGATTAAAAGAATATTTTACTATGGTTAGTATTGGAATTATCATGGATAATCTACTTATAGGCATGTTTAAATTTCTTAGCTTGTTCAATATAGTTCATGTGCCTGAAACTTTACATTATCTGCTAGGTCTAATTATTTTTTCAATTATTCAACAGTTTACTACGACGTGGGTTTATATGTGGTCCGGACGGAACATATTAGGTTCTACAATGTTCTTGAGTCTCTTTTATTCCTGGATGTCAGTTATATTTCTCCCATCATTTGGATTTCTTTAAATTCATTCTTTTTTTTTAATTCTAAGCAGAATAAAGATGTCGAAATTAGAATTGAAAAAAACTTAGATTTAAATTAATTTATATTCTTTTGTTTGATTTGCTAAATTTTTCAAAAATTCTTCCATCTCTTTTTTCCGGACTTCCCCAATTTCTTTTGCCTTTTCAGTAACTATAGACTGAGGTAATTCCTTACTAAATCTTTCAATAAGTTTGATAGCACTCTGCAAATCAGGTGTCCAATCCTCCTTTCCTACTATTGACAGAATGCGTGCAATTCCAACTGATCCCATAAAATCGAGTGTATCCGCATCATGAAATATCTTAGATTCGATATTATCCTTTGGTTTAACATAAAACATATGGCTCTTGATTAGATCTTTGACTAATGGAATTTTTTCCTTTGGGAAATCTGTAGACATGAGTATCTCATTACAATTTTCAATTGTCACATCAGAATGATCTTTATCTTTTTGGCTATAAGGTTTAAAGGCTCCAATATCATGGAGATATGCTGCAGCAAATAGAGCATCTTTATCAACCACAATTTGATGCATTTTTGCTAATTCTACAGAAAGTTCATAAATACGAGTAAAATGGGAAAAACCCCATGCCGGATGTTTAAAATCTTTTACTAAATCTAAAAT
>CAZBNW010000128.1:0-6902 GCA_964493385.1 uncultured archaeon
GATATAAGAGTTAGGATCCCAGCAATTAGAGGCATTACCCAAATATAATCTCTAGTGTCTCCCATTTTTCATATAACCTCTAATATTTAAAAACCAATAATTTGACTATAATTTTTGTCTTAATTTACATTAGGATATTTTGAATTATAAATCTATATACATCAAAACTAATCAGTTCGATTTGATTTTTCTTTTGAGAATATTAAAAAGTAAGTTCTTTCATGATATAATAAATAAATTAAATTCGATATTTCAAATAGAAAATTTTGGTTTTTAAATTGAAAGCTCTTTTAAAATCTTTTAATCTTTCTGATAATGCGATCAAAATTTATCTTGAGGGATTAGGGAAATTTCCATATACATTTGGTGAAATTCAAAGGATTATACCAGATCTCTCAAAAAAAGAAGTTAAGCATATTCTTGATGAGCTTATTGAAAAAAAATTAGTTTTACATATTACTCCTAAGTATTCAGAGTTATTTCCTCATTATATAATTATTCCTCCTTTTGCTCCAATATTAAATGGTATAACAGAATTAAGTACGGTGTCTGAAGATCAGAGTATTGAAGAAACAGAACGAAATCCTCAACTAGAGAGATTTCAAGATTCGCTATTTCAAGATATTGAAAATATAAGTGGAGATTTGATTGATGTAATTAGTACTCAGGAAAGTTCTAGTCAAACAACGGAGATTTTATCTGAAGTCGAAGAAAATGTAAAAGAATTTGCTCGTGTAATGTTAAATGACGTTATAGGATTGATTTCTCCCCTTAAATTGCAATCTGCAGTTGATGCTCGAGATTTTAATAAACTTATAAATGTAGTTAAACAAAAAATTTCTGAATCAGAAGAAATTGCATCAAATATGTTTTCTCAATTTAGGGATATTGTGAAAGAAGTGGCTTCACCGGATACACCAGCTCAGGTTGAGGCATTTAAAACATTCATTAGAAGGCTAGGTGAGTCAATTGATAAAAGAGTTCAGGAAATATCTTTAGGTGCTGGTTTTCTCTCTTCTGAAAAAATTCAGGCAATTGAAAATTCATTATATAATATTTTAACCGATTATATTAGCACAAAAAAAGTTTCATTCGAAAAGTTTTGGTATGTAAATAGTTATGAAAAAGTTAAGGAAGTTTTATCTTTTTTACTTGATAAATGTACAGAAATGCTAACTATAATCGTTCCAAAAATTGAAGATTTTATTCCTTTAGATCAACTTGACTTAGATTATTCTGAAGAACTTAGTTCTGCTACTGAACCACAAAGCATAGTACCTATAAAAACTAAACCAAAAAAACGTCCAGGTTCAACGCCTTCAATAACCAAGAAACAAAAGAAAGAAATTGAAGATCAACTTGATCTTACTGCAAAGAAAGTTGCTGAACTTAAAGGATTTGAATTGAGTCATGATGTTGCGAAAATATTAGCAACAATTTCTGAAGTTAACCTTGAATCTGTTGTTATTGAAAGCATACAGGGTTGGTTACATAGACTTTTAGTTATTCGAAAGCATTTGGATTCAAATACTCAATATTTACTTTTAGATAGCATCGGAAAATGGAAAAAAGATTATTTAAAGAAAGTGGAGAAAAAAGAAGAATCGGAATCCGGTGATTTAACAAAAGAGATATCTTTAGAAAAACCTTCACTAGAAAAAGTTTTAAATAAAAAGATAGCTCCTTCTGGAAGAAAAATACAAATTATTTCATCAGAACCTTATGAAGATAAACATGTAAGAGCAATTAAGAAGAAAGCAAATTTAGAGTATTTGAGATTTGAAAAGAACAATAAAATTGCAATTCTTGGGGATAACTCATATTTAATTTTTGGAATTTTTCAGAAAATTAAATCCAAACCTTATTTTGAAATTAGTGGTTTCTATACTACTTATAAGCCATTAATAGAATTAAGTAATCCAATAATTTCAAAAATTAAATCTGAAGCGAAACTTCCTAGGGAAATTGAAATTAATAGAGGATTTAATGAAGTTATTGAAAACATTAATGATTATTCAGGGAGAAAAATCGCTAAGAGATTAAAAAGCTTACTGGATGTTGCGTTTGAAAAGGAAGGAATCTCTCTTGACATTCTGGAACTTAAATTATTAACTGGCAAATTAGAAAAACTTTATCTGCCATTGAATGATGAAATGAAAGAATATGTCATTAATGAGCTTAATAAATTGAATAAAAAATTCTCTAAGTTAGAATTGATTTATCCTCCTGAGTTTAGGCCCCCAATTTTAGAGGAAGAAGTTAAAGGTGAATTAGAGGTAGAGATTATCCCACCTGAGATTGAACCACTCGATCCAGATAAAATTGATAATTTATTCGAATTATTCCTTGAAAAAATTGACGATCTTAAAGGAATTGAAATTGGTGAACAAATTGATAAATTTATTGAAATTGTATTAAAATTACAAGGATTTTCAAACATTATTGACTGGAAAAATACTTTACATACAGTTAATGAGGCACTGGAGGAACCATTTAAAGAAAAAATTAAAGAAGATCTTTTACGTTGGAAGATGGGGATATTACAACAAACCTCACCATCTGCCATACCGTTAAAAGATGAATCCACTGGAACTCATGAAAATTCACAACAAGGCATATCAATGCAAGAAACCACTTCATCAATTTTTGAAGAAGAATATATTAGTCCTGGATTAGCGCAATCACAATTTGGAGGTGTTGAAGAATCAGCATCTCTCGATGATACAAATAAAGTTGATCCTGGAACGGAAATGAAAGAAATGTTTAATAAAATTCAAGTAGAACTAGGTAAGTTAAGTGGAACAGAAATTAGTAAAATACTACAAAATATTGTTGACAATATTTTAGAAACTAAGGGGTATTCGATGGCACTCAAGGGAGTTAAAGATTGGATAAGTAAACTGCGAAAGATTAGAGGCCCCCTTGAAAGTGAAATTAAAGAAGATTTTGAATTAGAATTTCTAAAATGGAAACAAAAATATTCTGGGGAAGATGACGAAACTGCTATAGATTTTAGTCCCTCTTTTGAAACGCTAGAAGAATCTAATGGAGGAAATGGAAATAGAACCGGAGGAACCTTGAATGATAATTTTAATAGCTTAATACAAAATGCTCACACTCTCAAAGGTGATGAATTAAGTAATGACTTACAAACTGTTGCTGATATTGTTTTGCAATCTCATGGAGCAGTAGCGGTAAATATCATAAGACAATGGATAAGCAAATTGCGATCTATAAAAGAACCATTAGAGGATAAAATTAAGGATGAATTTTTGGCTGAATTGGAAAATTGGAAAGAAAAATTCGCTTAAAACATTTTCCTCAATAAAAGGGATTATGATAATCGGTCTTTTCTCTTTTATATAATGTTCTTAATTTGATTTCTTTATCGATAAGACCTTCAATATGACACAAGTATTCATATTCATCTTTTAAACATAGAGTTATAGCAACTCCTTTTTTGCTCATCCGTGATGTACGCCCTATTCGATGAACATAATTATCAGGAAACTTAGGTACATCATAATTTATAACATGAGAGATATTTTCTATGTCAAGACCTCTAGCTGCTACATCTGTAGCAATGAGTAAATTAATTTTATATGTTCTAAATTCAGATAATATTTTTTCTCTCTGAAATTGTGATAAATTCCCTGAAATAACACCTACTCTAAAATTAATACCTCTATAAGCTTTTAATCTTTTTTCTAACCAAGACGCTGTTTTCTTAGTATTTACAAACACTAATGCATGTTTTGGTTTTTCAAACTTTAAAACCCTTATAAATGTTTTGAATTTTTCTTCAAATCTTTCAATCAAATAATAGAACTGACGAGTTGCACCAACCGTTAAACTATCCTTGCTTAAGTTAAGAAATTTAAACTTGTTTCCAGTATGATTTTTAACTAATTGTCGCATATCAGAATCTAAAGTCGCTGAAAAAAGCATAAACTGATAAGATGATTTAATTTGATTTAAAATATACTTTACATCAGGAGCGAAGCCCATGTCCCATAATCTGTCACCCTCATCAAGAACAACGAACCGGACGTTTTGGAGTCTCAGTTCCCTTCTTTTGTAGAGATCAATTATTCTACCCGGCGTTCCTACAATGATATTAACACCATTCTTCAATTTGTTAATTTGATTATTTATAGAAACACCACCATAAATAGTCATTGATTTAATTCTATGATTTCCTAAATCCTTGATAACACTGTTAATTTGCTTTGCAAGCTCTCGTGTTGGAACTAGAATTAAAACTTCATTGTTTATGTATTTTAACTGCTCAATAATAGGTAAAATAAAGGCTAGAGTTTTACCACTTCCAGTTCGAGCTTGGGCCATTAAATGCTGGCCCTCTATAATTAAAGGTATCGCTTCCTTTTGCACAGGTGTAGGATAAATTATGTTTAATTTTTTTAAAGCGATAGTATTTTCTTGATTAATGCCTAAATCTTCAAAATTCAATTTTAATTTTCACTAATAACTTACTTTTTTACGCTCTTCTTCAATTAAGAAAACAATTTAAAAAAGATAAAGTTTTCTATTTGAATTAATTAATTAAAAACTGTTTTATTAGTTAATTTATCTAGTTTTAATAATCTTTGATTAATAATGATTCTGATTTTTTCAGAATTTATTTTGGGATTGTTTAAATACAAATCTTGAACAACACTTTCACATTTTTTCCCCGATTTTGCTAATTCCTTATGTAGCAAATTATTTTTATTATAGAGGGGAATAGGGAACATGAATGGTCTTTTATGAATATGCCTTGAGCTTTTAATTATCTTAATATTTTGTGATAAAATCGGTGAGTTTAAAATCGCAGATAAATAATAAGCTTCGTTTTGTGAATCAGTAGAATAATAATAATTTTCGGATCCAATTATAATTCGTTGTTTCTCATTATTTATAACAGCTGCTTTCAAGTTAGAGCCACTAGCATTATATACGATAATGTAAGATTTGTTTTTTATTTGTTTTTTTAATTTATTCCAATAATTTAAATTCGCGAATAGAGTATTAATACCACTTGTCTCTTTTTTGTTTTCCTCATAAAAGTTATTTATTTCTTTATAGAAATCTGAAGCTTTAGGATAATTCTTTAGAAATTGAATATCATAATTAAAATCTTCATTGACTGGCAGGAACACATTCTTTTTGCTTTTTATAAAGAAAGGTATTAAATCTTTATTTAAAAATGTTTTAAACCGAAACCGACTTTCAATTTCTTTTTTTTGAAATCGATATTCCCATTTTTTTTTTGCCCTAGATAATACATCTAAATCAGTTGTAATAACGATAGTTCCGTTTCTTTTTTCTTCGATTTTAAAAAATACTAAGCTTCGCGGAACTAATGTAGCTCCTTGAAAAAATTTATCCATATAAGGGCTGTTTTTAGGATTATTAAGAATTTTTAATTCTTGATTAGGTAATATTAATCTGGCACCATTATTTTCAATTCTAAAGCTATTATACATTGTCTCCTCTTGTAATTCTAATTTTTTGTTGAAGAGGTTAGTTTTAATTGGATATTTTTCATGAATCAAAATTTTATTGTCTTTTCCAACATACTCTGCTTTCAAGCAAATATGATTTACATTAAAAAAGTAATTATTAGGAAAATCCCAAATTTCTAATTTATTAAAAATTGAAAAACTTCTAAATTTAAAACAGTGGCCGCCATTTAAAACACTTTTAGTGATGACAAAAAAGATTTTTCCCTTTACTTTTAAGAACTTCAATGGAATAGCATAAAAAAAAACAGCAGCTAATTCTATGTGTGTAATATATTGACTAGGTGGCTTAATTCCTAAACTTTCTGACAATTCCCGGACTTTAACTTGATAATCTTTTATATAGATATCTTTATAGGTTAACCAAGGAGGATTACCAATAACTAAATCAAATGAATTATACAAATTTTTGATATTAATATTAGTTTTTTCTTCATAAAGCTCAGGAAATAGAGAATCAATTAAAAAAATATTAAAATTTGGTAAAGTATAATTTTCTACATTAAAGTATTCTAAGATAAGTAAAAAAATATTAGTTCTTGCTGTCATAATAGCCAATGGATTAATATCAAACCCAAATACGTTAGAAATTGCTTTAGATTTTAATAACGTTGACTCTGAAGAATCGAGAATTCTAATTATTATATTGACTAGAAAATTCCCTGAACCACATGAAGGATCTAGGATTTTTGATCCGATTATATAAACATAATCAACCATTTTTTGAACTAGATTTGAAGGAGTGAAGAATTCCCCTATTTTATGTCTAATATTAGGAAGAAAAACTTCTTGATATAAGTTGCTAAATAAATCTTGTTTATTGTATTTTGAGTTTTGAATCTCAATATAAATTTTTTTAAATAACTCTTTATGAAATTTTATCCAAAAAAAATAATTAAATTCGAATATATCATTCAAATCATTTGAATTATATTCTTCATAAACTGCTTCAAAATTGAGATTTTTAAAAGCAGATAATTTAGAAATTATAATAATTTTTAAAACATGCGTAAAATAAGTGTGTTTTAGAAAGAGCTCAGATGTAATTTCATATCCATAGATATTTTTGTAGACTTCTTTCCATTGTTTAAACTTTTTGTCATATAATTTTAATTTCTTAGTCTGTTCTTTAAGAAATTTTATAGATTGGACAAAAATATTAGAATTTTTGCCAAATAATTCAGAAATTATTTGAGAGTTTATTGTTCTTTTATTTTCTGTCATTTTTCTCATATAACTAAATAGTTTCCAAAAATTTCAATGGAATTGCGTAGTGTATATAAAATGTCTATTTTATCTAGTAAAAATTGAAGAAAAAAAATATGCTTATTTTCTCATAAAGGTAGGAAGCATTAACGAAAAAATTTCTGCTATCGTTCT
>CAZBNW010000129.1:0-6894 GCA_964493385.1 uncultured archaeon
TTCAAATGAGTAAATTTCCGGATTTTGAATAATTTTGCTTTGAAACTGGAAATTTCCTTCAATCAACAATTTTTCGATATCTTTTAACATTTAACACACCCATTTTATATCTTCAGCTATTATTCTAAAAAAAAATTTGAATTAATAATGAAATTCTATATAGAATTATACCTATTAATATGGAAAAAAAAAATTGAAATTATTTCTTAACTAAGATTTCTTTTATTTTTTCTTTTCCTCCATTGTTAAAAAAATCCTTGATTTTATCCGAATATTCTGGCAAAAGCTGTAAGAATGGTAAAATTGCTCTTGAAAGTGAACTGAATGCTTCATTTCCATCTCCCATGATAAACATCTTGTCCGGACTCAGGTTCTTAAAAATTTCGGGTAAAATGTTGGTTAATTGAACTGCCAAGAATCTTTCATCTGCCGTACTCATTGCCTCAACTTGTTCCTTAAAACCTTCCGCTTGAGCAAGCATTTGTTGTTTAATATTCTCTGCTTCACCTTCTGCCTGAGCTATTAATTTCCGTTTTATTTGCTGAGCATCAGCATCTACTTCAATAATTTTTTTCTGTCTTTCACCATCCGCTTCAATTTTCTTACGCTCTCTTTCCTGTTCTGCGATTGCAATTTCTTTATCTTTCCGTCTTAATTCAATTTCTCTTTCAACAAATTGTTCTTGCGTACCAATCTCATTTTTCACTTCTAATTCTCTCATTTTTGATTCTCTCTCAGCTTCAGCTTTAGCAATTCTAGCTTTTCTAAATTCTTCTGCTTGTTTAGTTGCCTCCATATTTTTTTTTAGTTCGGGTTCTCCAATAATAACTTCTAAAATTTCTAAAGATTCAATAACTATGCCCCAATCTGCGGTTAATTCATGTAAATCTTTCTCAACATGATCAATTATCTCTCTTCTTTCTCTAATGATCTTTTCCAATGGCATATTAGCACAAGTAGTACGAATAATAGCTTCTGCTGCACCTTTTAATATTTTTTCCACATAGTTATCATCTCTCATATTCCATGAGACCGAACTAAAAGCTTTTTCTGGATCAATAACTTTCCAAATCAACAACCCTTCGATTTCAATGTTTTGATACTCATTTGAAACAACCTGTTCATGCGCTTCAACAACTGTTTGTATACTTGTAGTTGGTATGACAATATATTCATCAATTAACGGAAGTAAGAATAAACTTCCACCTAATCCAGCATGTTTTACTTTACCATTTCGCAAATGTATGACAAATTGGTTTGTCTTGAATTTTCTATAACGGGCAGCAAGAAATATTATAAATAGGAAGATTACAATACCTATAGTAACTCCAAGCCCTACAAACCAAGGATTTAATTCCTGATATAACATTTTTTATCTCTATACCTCCTTTCCTTAATTTTTATATATTTTTTTTCTTTTTTTTGTAGATTTTTCGAATAAAAAAAATAAATTCTGTAAATTTCATGAACTTAACCTCATAAATCATGTGCAATTATGCCTATAACCATAGGAAGGATCATAAATATTAGTATCATTGAAATATAAAGCAACAAAATGAGCATTAGTCTGTTTTTAAGCTTAATTTTTCTATAGATTTGGATTTGATCCTGATCTTTCTTTTTTGTTTCCAAGATTCTTCTTTCTTCTTCTGGATCAACAATAACTATTACTTTTTTGATTAGTTCTTCCTTAACACTCATATTTTTATCACCTCCTTCTTTTTATTGATTTTTTATTATTATCAACTAATAAAAAACCATCTTTCACATCACAAATATATACTTTATCACCTCTTTCGAAATGAGAGGTCTCAATGGCAGGTTTAACATGAATTTTTTCAAACCTCATTGGTGTAGAAGAGGCTATTTTAATAACGCCTCCTCTTTTGTCAACAGGAAGTAAAACTTCACCCTGAATCCCTATTAAATTTTGGGTTGATGAGATTCTATAAAATCTTGATTTTGCTATAACTTTCCAAGTAAAATTGATTATTTTTGCTGTTAAATATGCTGCGGAAGGGGAAATATAAAGGATAATAAATCTTAAAGGTCCTTCAATTAGTTGGTATAAAACTAATCCTGAAATGCCAAAAATTAAAAAAGCAGAAGAGAATAGAAGCATTATAGGTGCTGGGGTAATTATAGAGATAAGATCTGTATCAATTTCAGTTTCTACTTCAATATCTGAATCCACATCAACTTCTGCTTCCACATCAACCTCTACATCAACTTCAACAGCATCTATCTCGATTTCTGCCCCAATATCATAATCAATATCAACATCAGTGTCAATATCGACATCCACATCTACATCAATGTCAGCATCAGCATCAACATCGATATCAACATCTGTATCAATATCAATGTCGACATCAGTATCAACATCCATGTCTACTTCAGCATCTATGTCTACATCGACTTCAGCATCTAATTCTCCTGCTCCGGTAATATTTGATTCCATTTGCGCCAAAAATGTCGAAATTATTGATAATATGATTCCACCAATAAATAAACCTAAACAAATGCTAAATAGTATATCATAGAAATAATTATAAGAGAAACCTATTAATGTAAATACTAAACCAAAAAAGATAATTATGAAAAGGGCTATATTATCTTTTCTTTTCCAACGAATAGTAGATAATTTATTTATCGCCCTTGTTTTTATCATAATTGAACTAATCAATCCTTCTTGTTAGCTTCAATGTTTAATTTTAAAATAATAAAAAAATAAAAATTACAATTTAGTTCCACATTGATGGCAAAATATTGCATCTCTATCGACTTTCGCACCACAATATCTACAGTAGTTAATATCTGCAACAACAGGGATTTCTCGTGTAATCTCTTTATAAATTGGTTCCTCAGGTTGTTTTTGCATTGAATCGCGGATCATGTAAGGATTTGATTGTTGAGATTGTCTTTGATGTTGATATTGATATGATTTTATGTGTTCTTCATTAGCTTTCTTAGAAGGAGCACTCATCGATGCTGCAATAATACCTATCACTGTAACAGCGATTATTAAACCCCCTAATCCAATAATTATAGTCCATAGGGGTATTATTGTAAATCCATTAGAGCGATTAAAAAATACGAAAAATAATAGCCCCAATACTAAGAAAAATATTAATACTGCTACTATTGCTCCACCCGCTCTATTTCTATGATATCTATTACGCCTACTCGCTACAACAAATGGAACCCACGCCAATTTTTTTTATATCACCATATTATATTTTTTTATATTTTTTTATATTTTTTTTAATCTCCAATATATCTGTATATACCTATATATTTAAATGTTATGCTTTAATTGAAATTTCATAGAAAAAGCCGAAAATATTTAAATTTAAGTATTGAGATATATATATTAATATATATGAATAAATAGAAAATTACGAATAATTAAGTATTCTAAATGTATATAACTCTATATATACATTAAAATTGTTTAAAAGGCTCATTTCTCTTTTAATAAATAAAATTAAACTTTATTAATATAAAGATATATATTCAAATTGAGAAACGGAAAAAAAAAGGTTAAGAATAAAGGAGTTGATTCAAATGTCTAAGAATAATGAAAACCCTAACGACAAAACTAATGAAACTCAAAAACATGAGATCAAAGAACCTGAGCATAAAGATAAACCTATATACGTCAAGGTAAGTGATGAAACAAGGAGTTTAATTGATAAATATAAAGAAAAAGGAACTACAATTTCTGATTTAGTAAAAAATGCTGTTAAATGTTATGACGACTTTAATTCAATCTCGCATGAAATAGATGCTATTTTAGATAAATTTAAAGAAGCAGGTGAACCTGATATTTCATTTGTAGAGCGAGCGATTAAGTACTATGGTGACCAGAAAGAATTAGATAGGGATTTATGGGTTCGCGCTAGAGATGAAATGAAAATGATGCTCATAGGAAAAACTACATTTAATCAGTTAATCGCTGCAGCTGAAGCTCCAGAAGAAAGTTTGACGAAACCTTGGCATAAAAATGTTGCTATTGACTTGATTTTGTGGTATAATGAAGCAAAACCACTTAAAAGCCTTTCAATAGAAGAAATTATAAAAACTATACAAAAGATGTGGGTCGTTGCAAATTATTTTCATACGATTGATGTCGTAAAAGAAAGTGAAGATGAATTTCATCTACTTTTCAGGCATAGGCAAAATAAACGTTATAGCTCATATTGGATGGGATATTTCACAGAATTGTTTACATCAGAAGAAATGCCTTTTAAGTGTCAAGTTGAAGGACAGGTATTTGATGAATCAATATCAATGATGATAAAAATAGGATATAAAAAATGAACTTGCTTATATTCAGTAGTTCGAAATGAGTGTCTAAAAACATTTAAGATCTTGCTTCTAATTCATCCATCTCAGCTAGGAGTTTTAGTTTTTTCTCTTTCCATTCTTTTCTCATTTTTATATCGCAAAAACATGTATATATCGCTCTTTCTCCTTCCTCTAAACTTTCTCGTGCCAAATCATATTTACCCGTTTCTTTATAGCATTTAGCCATTTGAAGATATGTATTATAAGTAAACCAGCCATACGGTTCAAGCTCTAAAGCTTTTTGTATTTCTTTAAGTGCCTCTTCATATTCTCCGAACCCAGTTAAAATTTCGGCAAAACTGTCATGATAGTTGCCATCATTAGGATCTAATTTCGTAAGTAGTTTTCCTGCGTTTATCGCTTCTTCCTTCTCGTGCTTATATAAATGAAAATATACCTTATGATTAAGGATATCAAGATTATCTGGATATTTTTCTCTCAATTCATTAACGAATTTTAGACCCTCATCAAATTTATTCACTTTTTTCAGAAGATATGCTTTATGTAACAATAAATCCACTTCTTTTTCAGGAAATTCCTTAAGATTTTTGTCAATTAATTCTATTGCCTTGTCGAAATCGTCTTTAGAAAAGAACATTTTATATCTATAAAAAAATAATTTAAGATCTTTAGGATCCAACTCCATAGCAGTATTTATTGCTTCAATCGCAGCATCTAATTCATTTAATTGCTTTAAAACAAGGCTCTTAAATAGAAAATACTTTGCTTTGTTTGATTTATTCGAATCCAATGAGATTGCGTAATCGATTTCATCTAAAACTTGATCACTTCTTATTTCTTCGAGATCCAATTCATAAATAATTTTTTGCCCTAATATTAAAGCTCTAGTTGTATAGCTAATCGGATGATCTGGATAACTCTTACTTAATCTATTGCTAAGTTCAAATGCTTTGCCAAACCTTCCATATGTTAAATGACAAAAGATTAATATGACATAATAAGAGATCATGGAATTTTCGTCTTTGTCATCAATATAAGGTCTTACATCTGTATTCAATAATTCTATTGCATCTTGATGTCTAATTAATAAACTAAGGATAATCGCTTTCAAGAAAAGCAAATCTATATTCTCCGGATCTAATTCAATCGCAGAATTTACCTTCTCTAAAGCGTCATCATGCTCCTTTTTTTTCATTAACGATTTCGCTTCTTCAAAAAGCTCTTCTATTTTTGGTGACGAAAAGAGCGTTAACACTTTTAATATTGAAGGATCTATATAATATGTCTTCTGAGTTTGCTCAATAACTTCAGGCTGGGAACTAAAAGATTGAAAAACCTCCGAGATATTTCTCCAAGCAACACCCTCTAATTTATCTAGAGTATCCACTAATGCCCTCTTAGTTTCTATTTTATATGCTAAGTAATTTATATATTCTGGTAAAAATTTCTGTAATGCTTCTTTTAAATCCGCTGTAAATAAATTATCGCATATTTCATTTAAAATCGAATCAACAGTAGACTCAAGAGTCAAGATCGATCTATCATCTGGGATTTTTTCATATAATTTGTTCAAATAGGTGAATTTTGTAATATGATCCTCAGTAATCGCACTTAAAACTTTCTCTATCTTCTCATTTGCCTGAAAATAATATATCCTATCATCGTCAACTTCTAACCTAAAAAATTCAATTGGATACACGTTTTTATCTACAATTTTCCGAATATTAAATTCAAGATCTAAAATATCAATATCATATTTTTTAGAGAAATCTTCAGTTGAAATATAAAATGGATATTGATTTGGATGATTCATCGAAAGGAAAAGTAATATCTTATTAAAATCTTCTTCACTATCTAATGAACCTTTTAATTTTTCATATGGTAATGTTAAAACATTATTCAAAAATCGAAATTTAATATCATCATCTAAAATATCATATCTCTTAAAAAATCTAATTGTTCTCTTAGTGATCTCTTCAATTCTCTTACTTTCTTCATTTAAGATAGATTGTCTGTCTAAATCATAAGATTTTAACATCCTTGAATATTCCGATTTGCCAGCCTGAGTAATCTTATATTCTTTATTCTCTTTTCTGACAAGTTCATTATCCATTAATAAATTCAAATTCTTTGATAATGATGATTGATTAATATAAACAGGAGCTTTTTCATCGAGAAAATCTGACCATTTTAAGTAATTATTATTATAGGCCATCCAGAGAATTATATGATCATAATTTCTTTTATCGCTAATTGCTTTTGGAGGATAACTCAATTTTCTCTTTGCTTCTTTAGCTCTAGATAATTCATTATATCTTTCCTCACCTTTAATAGTAATTTTGTAATGTCCTCTCTTTATTTTTTCAATGTACCCCTTACTATCTAACTTATTTATGTAATTTGATAGAGTTGATTGCGCAATATTAATAGGGTCCTCCTTAAAATTCGACCATTCAACAATTTCATTGTTCTTGAGCATCCAGAGAATAATATGTTCAATATTTTTTTTCTGAAAACCTGATTGAACATAAATTTCTTCAGGTGGATAGTTCAATTCTTCTGTTCTACTCATTAAATTTTCAC
>CAZBNW010000130.1:0-6826 GCA_964493385.1 uncultured archaeon
ACATTTGAAGATTATCCTGAGAATCGAAAGGCTCTCATCCCTTTCATATATTAAAGGTAAAAACAGATTTTTTAATATTCTATATTCATTTCTTTAACATAATCAAAAGCAGAGTAAGCAGCAATAACTCCTTCTGAAACCCCGGTAATGGCCTGTTTAAAAGGGGCATCAGCCACATCTCCCGCCGCAAAAATACCAGGAATATTTGTTTCTGATTTGCGATTAATTTTAATTTCACCTTTTTCATTCGTTTTAACACCAATACGTTTTGCTAAATCAGAATTAGGAACTGAGCCGATTTCAATAAAAACTCCATCTATTTTAAACTCTACCCCATTATCGAAAATCACAGATTTTACTGTTCCATCCCCTCTAATTTCTACTATATTTGTTTTGTAAATTATCTCAATTTTATCATTGTCATATACTCGCTTCTTATTAATCGGTTCTGCTCTAATTTCTTCTCCTCTATAAATAATGTATGCTTTTTTAACATTTTCTGCTAAAAATAAGGCTTCTTTTGTAGCAGAATCGCTTCCACCAATCACACAGACCTCTTTATCCTTATAAAAGGGTCCATCACATGTAGCACAATAGGATACACCATGTCCAGCAAATTCTTCCTCTCCAGGAACTCCTAGTTTTCTCTTTTCTGAACCAGTTGCTATGCAAATAGAATAAGCTTTAAATTTTTGAAAGAAAGAATGGAGTTCAAAGTGATCACCAACTTTATCAATAGTTCGTATCTCATCTGATATATACGGGATATTAAGTGAGTCCATATGATCCTTAAACATATCCATTAAACCTTGACCACTTATTGATGTAATTGCAGGATAATTCTCAACAATGTGAGTCGTAGCAATCAAACCACCAAAAGTTTTACCAACAACTAATACATCTATGGAGAATCTCGCAGCATAAATCGCACACCCTATAGCTGCTGGTCCTCCTCCTAAAACAATAAAATCATATGTTTTTTCTAAATCGATGCTTTCCATATCAATATTGAACACGGATATTCCCTCCAATCAATGCTCTTAATATTTCATTGGGCCCAACCATTCCAACTAAGGTTTTTTGATCGTTTATAATAGTGTAGGGAACCCCAGCAGCATCATAAAATTGACCAATATCGGGATTTGCCATGATGTCAATCACCACAGTCCTAATTTTCCCCTCAGATGCAATTGCGAAAGAGTTGCTGATAGCAATAACCTGAGGACAATAAGGGCAAGTCTCTGTCATCATTATCTTAATAGTTGATGGTGGTATCCTATCTAGATTTTGTTTTATTGTTGTCTCATAATAATTGGGCATTCCCGCAAAAGTAAATATAGTTTGGATAAAAGGTTGAATTTCACCTCCTTTAGGAGCTGCTAAATATCTAATTATTTCTCTCCCACTGTTATCAATAAAAAGTATTGTTGGAACACGTGTAATATCATACTTTTTAGCGAACTCTGGGTTATCATCTATTGATAATTCTTCAATTGTTAACATTCCATTTGAGTTTTCTTCGTAAACTCTTAATAAAGCCATAAATTGGCCACAATCCATACATGCTCTAATTTTTGTTCCATCAGTTTTTACTCTTTGAGAAGTAAACACTTTCAATTTAACAGGCTTCTTCAGCTTAGCCATTTCTCTCTTAATTATTTCCTTGTATCTATCATTTTGAGACATTATCAAATACCACCTTATCTAAATTATGCATACATACCTCCAAAATCTCTACCTTTCGAACCGACTAGTTTATCTAGCAAATCTTGAGGTGTAAACATTCCGTGAATAATATCTTTTTCATTTATGACTGTCATGGGAACACCTTGAACTTGGTAATTCATACCGATGTCTGGGTTTAAATTAACATCAATTACTTCCGCTGAAATCTTTCCTTTGGAAACTAAAGCGAATAATGTTAAAACTGGAACAGTAGCAGGACAATATGGGCATGTTGGAGTTATAAAGATTTTCATATTTGCCTTTTCTATCTTTTTAAGATGAGTAAGGATTTGATCCGCATAATATGGCCTTACCCCTGAAAAATATTGTATACTATTAAGAAAGGGTACAAATTCAGATCCTGTTGGGTGTGCTAAATATCGAATAATTTCTCTTTCATTTTGATCAACAAATAATATGGCAGGGATCTTAGTAACACTGAATTTTTTTGCGAGTTTTTCATTCTCTTCAGTAGAAATTTCCTCAATTTCTAATTTCCCATTAGATAAATCTTCTAACATTTTTAATAACTCATATGTTGCTTCACAAGCCATACACTTTCTTATTTTTGTTCCATCTTCTTGAGTTTTAAAATCAGTAAAAAGTTTTAGTACAACTTTATCTTTTAATTTACCCATTTCTCTTTTAATATTATCCATTTCATTTTCTGAAAATAACATAAAATCACGCATTGTAGTTCAATCTATTATGAATATTTGCTTTCATACTTAAAAGAATTTTTCGTTTAAATTATAAAAAAAACTTGTTCTGAATAGTTATTGAATAAAATCCAATAGAATTGTATTAATAATTCAAAAGATCAATTTTAAGGATTAACTTTTAGTTTGTTCAATTAATTTTTTAAAAATTAAATATAATATTAAACCAATTAGAAATCCAATTGCAATATTAAGAAAAAAGCAAATAATTGCAGAGGTTAATATTATGGGAAATACTTTTAGATTAAAATCCTTAAAAGATATTTTTCCTAATAAAAAAGCAGTATAAATAAGCATAGCGCCTAAAATAGCCATTGGGAACTCTGTAAAAATTAAAAATAATGTTTCAGAAAAAAATAATCCAAGAATTAATTCCATTATACCTTCCAATATCATAGAACCACCTGTTCTTGCTCCAAAAGCATATTGTGCCATTAATCCCCCAGATCCATGACATAAAGGCATTCCTGCTAAAAAAGGATTAATCAAATTCATGGCACCCATATTAAAAGCTAAAATATTAGCATCTATTCCATCTCTCTCAGGAAAAAGCTCTTTAATTAACACAACAGTAGCAATCATAACATTTGTTAAAGTTAAAAATAATTGTGCTATTCCCGCATTTAACATCCCAAGTAAAAAGTTATTCCATGTAGGTATTTGAAAATTTAATATAGGAATTCCAAATTTCAGTTCAGAAATACTAATAGCGCCAGTAAAAAACATAATAAAAATGCCAGCAAAAGTAAGAATAATTGCTGAAGGAATTGGTTTATTTTTTATTAAAATTAAAATTATTAATATTGAGATAAAACCGAGAAATAGATTATCACTAAATAATATTAATCCTGTCCATCCTAATATAAATGCTAAACCAAGTTGGATTCCTCTTACTGCTATGATAGGAACTTTACTTACAATTTTATTAAGCTTTTTTGAGAAACCAAGGAGAAACCACACGACTCCAGTCCCAAATCCAGTAGAGATAACCATATTAGGATCCCAACCTTTTGATATAGCTACAGCACCAATCGTTTTTTGTGGTTGTACAGGAAGTGGAAGGTTAAATTTTACCCCTAATATGATATTTGTAATTCCTAATGTAAGGAAGATTCCTGCAGGATTTAGACCTACTATTGATATATATCCTATTATAAAAGGAATTAATGTACCCCAATCTCCAAAAGCTCCTCCAAATTCTCTTAAAGTAAACTTTTTGTATTTTCTTTCAGTTTCTTTTTCAATAACACTATTTTTAGATTCCAAAATTACTCAAATATAAAAAAAGTCCTAAATTTATTAAATTTCTCAAAAGATGCTTATGATATGATCTTTTTTAATGATGGAAGAAATTTTGTGGTAAAAATTCCAGAAGCAATTTAAATTTAATAAAATTTTTCAAAATCTTTCTTTTAGTTAATTCATATTAATAATTCAAATAAATCTTTAGCAATAGGGTAAATTTTACATTGTTTACTAAATCGACGTATAATCCACCAACAAGAAGGACAATATGTCGTAATATAGTTGAGATCCTCTCGGTCAAAATCAGACATCCGCTTACGCGCAATTTGTTCTATTATTTCAGTTCGTCCCATCCAACCAGATCCACCACCACAACACCAATGAGGGATGTCTACTACTTTATATCCACTTTGTTTAAGAATTTTATCTATATACTTATCTACTCCTTCTTTACCTCTGTTCATTAATTGACAGAGGTGTTGTACTCCTACTCTACCTGATTTATGTACATTCGATAGTTTTAAATAATCAGAGATGTATTTCACATCAGCACTTAATCCATCCATTTCATTTTTAAAAAGATAATAACAGGCAGGACATAAACAAATTATCTCTCTAAATTTTTTTGAATTAAAAATTTCTCTGTTCTCCTTAATACAAGTTTCATACTTCTCTCGCAATCCACTGATTTTTAGGTGCCATCCACAACAAATTTCAGTATCTAAAATAGTGAAATCAATTTCTTGCTGGAGCAGAAATTGAAGAGCATGTTCAGTATATTGGGGAATTCTTATCGTAGAAAGACAACCCATAAAAAAAAGAGTATCAGATTCACTCGTAATTCCCTTTAGTCTTTTTATTCTCATTTTATTTGTAGGATAAGGTGATCTATATTTCTGATAATATTCAATCATTTCATTAATTCCTTCAAATGTATTTCCATCTTCAATATATTTTTGCTTTAATGAAATTCGTTCAGTTTCAGTCTCGCATTCTCCACAATGGACGCAATTGTAGAGTTTATTAAAATCATCTGAGGTAAATTTGATTTTATCTTTTTTATCGATAATTTCTTTAACGGTTTCATCGCTTAGAAAGTTAGATGGATCAACTTCGTCAGTAGGATAGTTTTTCCTTCCTTTTATTCTCTCTTTGACCATAAAATCTACCATATCAGATTCTTATTTTTTATTGAAAGAAGTCTTTAAAATTTACGTTAGGTAATCAATATTCTTTCAAAAAAATTTAAAAAAAGAAAAATTTTAATCTTTTTTAAGTTTTACACCTGTTCTTTGAACTCCAACTTCTTTATTACTAGGTAAAGGGCTTCCACAATGATCCCTTAACTTTTCACTTTCTTTAAATGCTTTATCAAGTTCTTCTTCTAATTCATCATCAGTTATTTCATTATCTGTCATAATTAACAAAGAGAAACTGTATTATTTAAGGATTTTATTTATAAATAAAAAATTGATTAAAACTGTTCTAAAAAGAATTAACAGAAAAAAAGAGAATTTATAATAAGATTTATTTCTTAAAATATTGTAAAACTGCTTTTTCCTTCTCAAAAGGTCTTCTTTCAGGGACAAGAACAAAAATTTTTCCAACAGTTTCATAGAAATCCGGACGTAGATATAAATTGCAGTAGCACGCACCATATTCTTTTACATCTGATGGAGCATAATCGCAAGGACATATTAAATCTCTGTCCAAATCTCGATTACCTGAAGCAAGACGACATGGACATGATTGAAATCCATAGTTTTTCTTATTTTCTACTAAACCGTCAATTAAGTTATTTAGAGTTTCTTGATCTTTATTTAATATCCAATTATTAGTCTCACAGACTTTATTACAATATTCCATCATTCCGTCTTTAGTTTCCATATCCATTCTATTCCCCTCCAGATTTCATTAATTCTTCATATCTATTTGGATTATAACCTACTACAAATTCATCGTCGCAGATCATAAAAGGATATGAGATTCTTGATTGGTACTTATCTCTTAAATAATCTAATATTTTTGATTTCTGCTTAAAGTCAATTTTATCAACATCTACATACCTATATTGCATATCACGATCTTTTAACCAAGCCTTACACTTTTTGCACCACATACATGTAGATAATGTAAGAATTGTAACATCTCTGTTTTTATTTGAACCCTCAACGGTTTCTGCTAGTTTTTCTATAAGTTCTGACATAATTTTATTTGCTCCCCATTTTTATTAAAATTTTTGATTCAAATAGATTTAATATTAAGCTTCCAATTTGAATCAATACACTCAAAAGCTTCTTCAGTTAATTTTCTTATGTCGCTGTGGCATGAATCTAATAGTATCCCTAAATGCTCAAGTGCTCTTTTATCTCCAATTTTCATAAGACTCTCGATAATTACAAATAATCTCGTTTTATCTTGATCCTCTTCAGGTTTATCTAATTCTTCCTTCAGAAAATCAATAATTAACATTGTAGCTTTTGGGGCTCCAATTTCCCCCATAGCTTCAATAATTCGATTAACAGCAACAACATCTTTTTCAATTTTTAAAGCTCTAGCTAACATATTAGTTGCTCTGCCTTCTTTTAATTGACCAAGTTTTTGTGCAGCGATTGCCCTGTCTTTCCAACTAGAGCTTTCAAAAAGTTTTTTTACATAGCTATTAAATGCTTCATTTCGAGTTTTATGATCCATCTTAAGATATGAATAAGAATAAAAAATAAGAATCTAATCATAATAATTTATTAAATATTACTAAAAATAAAGTAAAAAGTAAAGTGAAAATATGTGTTTTATTTTTATTTCTAATACCATCATGCAATAATTTTTGTAAACAATTTATAAGAATTTCCTTAAAAAATATGTTGAAATATCATTTTAAGAATTATTAAATTTATAAATTAGAAGATAAAGCTTTTTTACTCCTAGTATTTATCTTTTTAATATGGAATCAAAAATACCAATAATGATAAGTAAAGAAGACTGCCATAGATGCAAAGAGTTAAAGGAATGGTTGGATGAACGGGATGTTAAATACATTGAACGAGATATAAATGATGAGGAATTTGTTCACCAGCTACTTCATGATGATAATTTTTTAAAAACGTTCTGCGATGCAGATGGTTGTATAGTGAATA
>CAZBNW010000131.1:0-3835 GCA_964493385.1 uncultured archaeon
TATTATTGAAAAATATATTTAACCTTAGGTAATGCGTTAATTAATAGTTTAATTGCATTATCAATTCCGTTCTCCATGTCAGGATGGATTTCGTTTGAATTAAGTAAATCATACTTTGGATGACCCGGTAAATCCGAAACTGGGAGGACGGAAACTGTTTTTAAATTATAGATTTTACCTAATAAGAATAATATAGACGATTCCATATCGATGCATTGTACGTTTATTGAGCTCAATGCTCGTACAAAGTCCAAACTTTCACAAAATAGAGCATCTGTTGTCCATAAACTGGTTTCTTTAACTTTATCGGAAAAAAGTGTAGTACCTTTGCTTAAAAACAGTTCTCTTAACATTTCATTAGGTTGTGAGATAAAAATAGTCTGATTCCCTGTGAACATATTTTGAAATTTACCCATTGGATTAGAAATAGACTCTAATTCATTGACTAATGATGGATTTTCTCTAAAATATTGAGGACTGGTCCCATCATCACAATAAGCTAATTTTGGGATTAAAATATCTCCAATGTTGACTGGAGCAATCTCGTTTTCAATACCTCCACACACATCAATTCTTATTATTATTTTAGTTTTACATCTTCTTAAAGCTTCTACTGCCATTGCACAATTAGGTGCTCCAATTAAAGAACGAACAATGCTAACTCTAACATTATTTAATTCCCCATTATATATTCTTCCATAATTCCGTTTATTTTGTAATTTCTGCAATAATTTTTTCATAACAATTTTAATAGCTGGGAGGATTACAATTTCATTTAAATTTGATGGTTTTGTCTCTAAAATCATCCGTACGATTTTTTCATCAACGCTTATAAATTTTAATCCTACATTTAACAACTCGCTTTTTAATCTATTTAACATTTTGAACCATTTTTTTTATTTTACCTAATTAACTAAAATTGTAATTTAAGTTATAATCTAAAAGTACTACACTAATTATTTTAGTACTTATATTTTTTAAGAATATCATTTAATATCTTAATAAAATACATTTATTTATATAAACTAGTGAGAATTTCGAGTTCGTAGTGGTTCTTTAATGAAAAACAGATTTATCAATGACAATAAACTCACAAATGAATTTGTTGAGGCTTATACAAAAACAACTTATAGGATAATTGGAGAAAATAAACATTCATCTATAAAACCATGTCATTGGCTCGAACAAAGATTAATGACTGGAAGAGATAATCGTAATTGTTACAAGGGTGTTTTTGGAATACAAAGCCATAGATGTTTACAAAATACACCTTCACTACCCTTTTGCAATCATCAATGTGTGTTTTGTTGGAGAGATATCGAGTCTGGATCCCTTGGAAGTAAATTTATTGTTGAGCCAGATAATCCTAAAATTCTTATTGATGAAATGTTACGACATCATAAAGATATAATTAAAAATCACCTACCTCTAAGACGCTACCTCGATAATTATGAAATAATGATTGATATTCTCTATTTTATGCTTTTAAATAGTCATCAAATCCATAATATAAGCTCACTCAGTAATAAAATTCATGTTTCAAAAAGTAAAATTGAACGGGCAGTCACTCTCCTAAAGAACCAAGAATATATTAAACCAACCAATCATACATTAGATAATTTTAGACTAGATGATGATATTAATTGCTGTATTGGTTCCAGGGATGATCTAGAAGTATTAATTAATAGAGAATTAACTACACCCGATGAGATAATACAAGCACATAGTGAAGCAATGATACCAAATCATGCTGCTATTTCTCTTGATGGAGAACCTCTTTTATATCCAAGAATTTCTGAATTCGTTCAAGAATTTAAGAATCGTCATATGACTACATTTATTGTTACCAATGGTACTTTACCAGAAAGCATTAGAAAGTTAGATCCCTTACCTTCTCAGTTATATATCACATTGCCAGCCCCAAATGAGCAGATTTATAAGAAAGTTTGTCGTCCTATGACTAAAAATGGATGGAATAAAATAATGGAAAGCTTGGATTTAATAAACTCACTATCTTGTAGAACAGTTGTAAGGCTGACCGCAATTAAAGATTTAAATGTGAATGAACGACTTATTAATAATTATATTAAATTTATAGAAAATGCCAATCCAGACTTTTTTGAGATTAAAGGATTTACATTGCAGGCAAAGGCTTTACTAATAAAAGAAAGATTGAAAAGTGATAAGCTAATCCAAGATTACTTTCCAGAATATGATTATTTAGAAAATTTAACTCTAAAATTTGAAAAATTGAGTGGATATCCCTTAATCTATAAAAATAAAGCAAGTAGAGACTTCTTATTTGCAATAAATTGGGATAAAGATAAGGATCCAAGAATAAACAAATTCTGAACTAAAAAATCTTATATCTAATCATATTGGACTGATAGAACAATATAAATAAATATAAATCTTAGATTTTTATTAAAAATTTTTGAATTATTTGTTTTAACTTTGATAAGTTTATTTTTTTTAATGCAGAAAATTCTAAATATGGCATTTCTGATTTATTATCAAATTCATAATCATCTAAATGAATCAAATTCAAACCATATTCTTTTGCTGATTTAACAAATAAGACTATTATTTTTTTCTTGTCATAATTAGAAATTTTATCAATTTTATTGAAAATAATAAGAAGAGGAATTTTAAATTCACTCAAAAATTGAATCAATTCAAAACTTAAGGGGATTGTCTTCTTATTTTGAATAAAAAATTTATTTATTTCATCTTCAATTCTTAGGATGTTTATTACAACTAATCCGAAAAAATAATCTCCATGATGCTTCTCAATATGAATTACAATTTGTTTTTTAAGGTGTTCTTCCCGTCTACGACTAGAACGACTAGCATACCCAAATCCTGGAAGATCAACTATTTCATACGGTAAATTATCTTGAGTAATAGGTTTTATTAATAATGTGCTACCTGGAGATTTCCCTATTTTTCCTTTGAATTTCTTGGGATTTGGTAATAATAGTTTTGTTATGGAACTCTTTCCCGTGTTAGAATTACCGATAATTAATAAAGAAGGTTTTTCTTTCATTTTCTTTAGAATAATTATGAACTATTAAAAATTTAATTGCAAATTTTTTAATTTAAGTATTCCTAATAAATTTGATATATTAAAATCCAAAAGTTTTATGTAATTTACTGAATAAAATTAAGGAGAGAGACCTTATGGGGCATAAATTTGGTTATTATTCAATCCTTCTACCTCTAGATGAAGTATGGAATAGAACATTAACTTTTTGGACGAATAATGGTGGTAAAATAAAGGATCAACAATTTGCGAGTAATAATTTTTTCCGTACATTAGTGATACAACGAGGATTATCAGTAACTTCTTATGGTGAAACTTATCAAATGAATTTTGGGTATAATCCTAAAGATTCTATGACCTATGTGAGTGTAGAAGTTTCACTTACTTTTGGGTATGGAATGGCGTGGCTGAAGCCACAGGGCATCATGAAGAAATGGGCACTTGAAATTGGGACAGCTCCCATGAAGTTAGTAAGAACCGTAGATAAGAAGTTCTATGAGATCTTAAATGATATACAAAATACATCTATACAGCCACAAATTAATTCATCAAATAAGTATTGTCCTAATTGTGGCAATGAAAATAAGATTTCCGATAACTTTTGTAAACAGTGTGGTACAAAATTAGAAATTTAAGTTTTTCTTTTCGTAAGTTTATAGGTTATGTCAAACTTAGTAGTTATGTGATTTACTTATAAAGACTTTAGATATCTAGAAATTCCTCATCAAGAAAATCCTTAAACATTCTTTTTTTTTCTTCTTCTTTTATGATGGGTCTTGTGCTTATGGGTTC
>CAZBNW010000131.1:3935-6691 GCA_964493385.1 uncultured archaeon
CCTCTACTTCTAATTCTTTTCTTTTTAAAAGCTCTTGTTTAATCCTATCTTCTAATTCCTTAGAGACTTCCTGAGTAGATTGAATTTCACCTTCTTGTTCAAGTAAAAGCTCACTATCTTCATGCTTTACAATTTCTATAGCTTCTTGCATTTCTCTTAATTCATCAAAATCTAGTTCATCCATATCTGAGAAGTCTGAAATCATAGCCTCCTTAAGCTCTTTTTCTTTTTTAAGTTCATCCACAATTTCTTCTTTGTAGGAAATTTGTTCGCTAGTTAATTCATCTTCAGCTAATTCTTCGCCTTCCTTAACCTTATCAATTGCATCTTGTATTTCTTGAAGTTCTTCCATGTCTAAATCTTCTAAATCTGAAAAATCAGTTTCAAGTGCTTTCATGTCTCTAAGATAAGCTTCTAAATCATCGTCTTCAACTTTTTTTTCTTCCAAACCAAGTTCTTCACTTTCTTCTTCTTGTTTCTCGTTCATTGTTAGCTAAAAAAGTTATTAAACAAAATTTTTGATATTTATATAATTAAAATATTGACATTCGTATAATTAAAATTGTCCTAAATATTAATAGACTTTAATATGGAAAAAATTAACTTAGAAGATTTTAAAGGTTTAATATGGGACCTTGATGGGACAATATATGATATATCTGAAGCAATAAAGAAAGCTGTTGATGATTCAATAGAGAAGTATGAAATAAACGTTAATCCAGATGATATTTTAGAGGAAATTGCCCATCTAATTGAAGAGATTCAAAATTATCCCGTACCTAAAATTCTTCTCAATTCTTATGAATTACTGAAAGTTAAGTTTTTAGAAGGAATTAGCTTTTTCAAAAAATTGCGTATTGCTATTTACCTATTCAATCAATTTAATAAGTATAAGGAGGCTGAATCTACAATATTTAAAGGTGTAGATGAATTAATTGCAAAAATTTATAATAAAAAGCTAAGATTGGCAATTTTAACAAACAACAAAAGCCAGTATGCTGAAGAAGTTTTAGATAAATTTAACTTAACTAAATATTTTGATATTATTATAGGATTTAATGATGTCACAGAAGTAAAGCCAAGTCCAGAAGGGATTCAAATAATCCTTAATAAATGGAGTCTAGAACCTGCAGATGCAATTTTTATCGGAGATATGACCACTGATATCGAAGCAGGTAAAAGTGCAAAAGTTAAAATGGTTTGTGTGGCAAGTGGACTTGCTAAAAAGGAAACTTTACGTGAACATCAACCCGATATCTTAGTAGATAATACTGAACAATTAATTAAGCTATTCGATGTTTAATTTAGAAATACAACAGATGGTTTTTTTGAACTTTTATATAGTATTAATTTCTTAGAAATTACATTCATATTGCTAATTTTTAATATTTAACTTTTCTACCAGGTTATATTATTATACATGTTTTAGCAAGGCTTATAAAATCTTATTTATACTATTAGGAAAACAAATTAAAAATATAAATTAAAATCTAAATTATGAGTGAGAAAGCTTTTGGATTCAAAATTTGCGTCATTGGAGATGCTGCTGTTGGAAAAACTTCGCTAATTAAAAGATATACAACAAATACATTTGAAAAAGATTATATTTCTACTTTAGGTATGCAATTTTCGAGATATGAAGAAAATATAAGTGGAGAAATGGTTGAATTATTTTTATGGGATTTAGCGGGTCAAGAATCATTCAGTACGCTACGCGAAAGATTTTTTAAAGGAAGTAGCGGCGCTATTATTGTTTTTTCTCTTGCTCCTGAAGAAATTGAAACTTACCGTAATATTAATAAATGGCTATCAAATATTAAAGAAGCATGTAGGAATATACCCATAATATTATTTGGAAATAAAGCGGATTTAGTTGATCAAAATGCATTAGCTACTAGTCCAAATTATGAAACTTCAGACATTCATGTTAAGAAATTTGCCCAAGATCACAATATTATTGAATATTTCAGAACCAGTGCTTTAACAGGTCAAGGTGTTAAAGAAGCTTTTCAAACATTAGTGAAGAAATTATATCTTAGAGCCACTCTATAAAAGTTAATATCATCTTTATATAATTCTCTTTTAATTACATTATTTCGAACTCTTAATTATTTTATTATCATAATCAAAAATAATCTTTTTATCAGTAGGTAGCTTTCCCATTTCGATAATATTAGGTTTAAAAACAAAGAAAAACAGATAAAATTATAATGTCTGAAATTGAAAAGATCATTGACGAATTGGTGGAACTCGAGTGGTATAAAGTAGCTGCTGTTACCGTTATGTCGAGTGTAGGAAATATAATTTATCAAGTAGGAAGCAATTGGGATTTATCCAGCGAATCAAAAAATATTTTGGACACTCTCAATAGGGGCACCTCCCTCATTTTAACGGGACTGGAATTTAATGTTGTTTATAATACTCCTGAAGCCATAATAGGGACAAACAATGCCGGGAAAGGGCATGTTATTTTAGCACCATTTAAAGGAGGAATACTTGTATGTTATATCTTGCCTCGAGCAGATCCACGCAATTCGCTAATGAACATCCAGAATACAGCATTGAAATTGAATGGGAAGGTTTAATTATCTAAGTTTGTTTGGAGTCATTGAATTTTAAAATATAGAGATAATATATTCGTTTTAATTCTAAACGTCAATATGATCCTTTAAAATTAGATGTAATTATTGTATTGTAAAAATTTAAAACCTCTGATTTTTACTATTTAAGAAAGGGATATTATACTTAGAAGGATG
>CAZBNW010000132.1:0-6627 GCA_964493385.1 uncultured archaeon
CTAGAGATTATATTTGGGTAATGCCTCTAATTGCTGGGATCCTAACTCTTATATCATTTTTTACTCCAGCAGTTTATGGTACTGGATATGGAATTCAAGAATATTATTGGATGTGGGGATTACACTATTCTAGTTCCCTTTATGGTTCGAGAACTATTTATATTCCCTTAGAACAACCAACAAACTATATGATACCGATGTTTTTATCGGGAATTTTTCCTGCAATTATAATACTATTTGGCGCAATACGATTTATTTTTATGGCAAATAAGGTAAGAATTGGAAGAAAAAATATAAAGGATTGTGCAAATACTTGGATTGGAATGGGAATCATGATGATTATTGGATCAATAATCTATATCGTAGGGATAGATATTACTGTGATGAATTATGTCGAATATGAATGGCTTTTAATATATGGGCCACCAGTAATCCTACCAAATTTCTGGTCTGTTTATAGCCCAGGTTTCGCAACCATAGCTCCATTTATAGGAGCAGCATTATCTATTATTGGAGGAATTGCTAGTAAGACAATTAAACCAAGAGAAGTAATTTTACCCATGAAAAAAGAATTTATGAAGTCAGAAAATGAAATTAGTCAGCTAAGTGAAGCACCTGGTTTTAAATTCTGTCCTAATTGTGGTTATAAAATTATTAAAGCAGACAATCGATTTTGTACCAATTGTGGATTTGAGTTTAGGGGCGTGCCAATAACACAATTTCCATAAAATCACTTTTTTTCCTTTTTTATATAATGAAAAGTTAAATATGGTAAACAGAGCGCATCTTATATATAATATTTAGATATTAGAGCTAAATACATATAAGAACAGTACTTTCAATACTTAATAATCGCAAAACTTTTCTTTTGCAAATTTTTATATTACAAGAGTTTTATAGAATTAATAAGATTTAATTTATAATTTTTGAATATTTAAAGCGAGGATTGATAATTTGCCAAGTCGTCGGGGAGATGGAACACTTGTTTTCAAAATTTGTTTTTACGGTCCAAGTCTCGGGGGTAAAACTACTGCGCTGGATTGGGTCTATAAGAAAGAGGGATTAGCCACGGGAGATATGCAACAAATCCAAGACCCAACTGGTCGGACACTCTTTTTCGATCGTGTTGTAGCAAGGGTTTCAAATGTAGTATTTCAAGTTTATACAGTTGCTGGACAACGGAGGCATAAATTTCAACGTCAGACTGTTCTTAAAGGTACAGATGCTGTAATATTTACGTGGGATTCTTTAATTGATCAATGGAGCGAGAATATATGGAGTTTAAAAGAGCTACTCCGATTTTATGGTGATAAACTAATACCACCTGTAGCTTTTGATCCTCCAGAAGTACCTACTGTGACTCTTGCCAATAAACGCGACCTAGAGGATATTGTAGAAATATCTAAAATACGTCAAGCACTTGATACTGCAAACCTGAATCATGTATTAATTTATGAGACGATAGCAATACAAGGGGTAAACGTTAAGAGAGCTTTTGTATATGCAGCTCGTCAAGCAGTTCTCAATCATTACAAGAAGCTTTCAGGCAAGACAATGGAAACTGCTTAATTAAATTTTTTTCTATTATAAATAAATAATTTTTGGCTCAACTTTTTCTTGAGATATATTAAGGTACTCATTAAGAATAACCTTTAAGGAGCCTATATCTTCAAAATTTAAAAGCTCAAATATTTTTATATATTTACAAGACTTATTATTCAACAGATAAAAATTGTTTAAGTGAATCAATAATATGTCAGGTATATATGTCCCTATAGATTATTCAGATATAAAAAATGTGATCCCTCCTGGAGAGGATATTATTTATAGCACATTATGTATAGGTTTTACTTTGCAATCTTTGGGAACAAAAACTAAAACATATAGATGGGCTTCTCATGTATTAATGACACCTAATGGTGTTGCTTATACATTTCCCGATATGACAAAGAGAAAAGCGCCTCCTAAACAAGTCTATAGTTCTTGGGATAAATTTGATACAATTGTAAGTAAAGGCAAGTCAAGTGTCGGGATTAATGCGAGGTTTGTAGAATTCAGACTCGTGAGAGAAGAAAATTACGAATCTAAAGAAAAATTCAAAGATCGTTTAAAAGAATTTATTGCAAAATTCAGGCCTTTATTAATCAAAAAGAAAGAACAATGGCTAGAGTTAAATCGAGATAATCCCGAAATAAAAAAAAGAAGTATAAAAAGGGCAGAAAGATCTATTTTGTGGATGAAAAAAGCAGAAAACAAAAGATTAGCAAAAGAAGCTAAAAAGAAATAGGTCTATAGAATTAAATGTGTATTCTATTGCGTTCAATTATCTAATTTAAGGTAAATAAGAAATATAACACAATTTGAAGATTTTCCTAAAAAATGTGTCAAATGTAAGAGATCGGATATTGAGTTACATAAATTCACTTATGGGAGAACTAAAAGAAAATTATCGTCAAAATCAAGCATTACAAAATATGTGAGTTTTCCTGTCTGTTCATCTTGTAGACAAGAGTTTGAAAAATCATGTAAATTAGAGAATATTTTTGAGAGTATGAAATATGTTTCTGTAATCAGTTTTTTTATTATATTTATATGGTAATCGAGTTGCTCAGAGGATCGATTTTTTGGTTGATAAGCTTAATATTAATCATTAGCATATCTTTAACAATTATAGGTTTAGCTTTATATATTAAAATAAAAGTTGATCCGAATAGTATTAGAAATTACATAAATCTTAAAAAAACTGGAGAAGTTTTAATTAAAGACAAGGAATTGCAACAAGAAATTGTCGATCATATAGTTTCAGAAAAGGAAGAAGAAGCTTTAAAAAGAACCACGGGAATCGGTATGATAACATGTCCTAAGTGTGGTTCACAACAGCCAAAAGGTATTGATTTTTGCAACAATTATGGTAAGGAATTGAGAAATTTATAGTTAAAAGGCATTTTTTTAAAAATTATTTAGGTGAATAAGAATAGCAAGAACTCTTCGAGAATGGTTATTATCTTTAGTACTTATAGGAATAATGGTTATTACTGGTTTATTGCTTATACCTTTTTTTGGACCGCAGCTAGGTTCAAATCCAATCGCGGTTATAATTCTTTTAACTGTAATGATAATTTCCTTCATATTACTAATTTTTAATAGATATATTTCAAGTTATTTTAAATCAAAAGCACGAGATAAAAAGCAAGTAGCATTAATTTGTCCCAGATGCAATATAATAGTAGATAAAGAATCAGGAGTTTGTCCTCAGTGTGGTAATAAATTATAAATTGTAATTATTTTTTTTTCTTTATTTATCTGCCTTAATTTATGATATAGAATTGCAAAGATTACAAATAAATAATTTTTAGCTCAACTTTTTCTTGAGATATTTTTTAGGTATCCATAGAGTTAATATTAGTAAATCTTTTGTCGGTTGGCTTGCCTGGACTGATGTATAATTTTCCATCTCTCCATGAATTTATTATTAAAAGGCATTCTCTATTAAACCTTTAAATAACATATGATCTTTCATTTAACTTTTTTTTTCCTTCTAAGTATTTCAGATATTCTCGTTCCTTTTTCTCATGATTTTTAATCATTTCTGCTTTTTGTTTAAGCCATTTAGGGCCATCTAAGGGGTAAGAAAACATTATAAGTGCACCTATAATTAAAAAAATAGAGGGTGTGTACAAGAATCCCATCATGATTCCCAACTGAGCAAAGAAATCTTGAGTTTGTTTATTTGCATCGAATCCATAAAACGTTATTATTGTTAAAAACAGCCAATTTGCGATTGAGATTGCCGGTTTTGTGATCAATGCGTTTATTCCTGAATAGGTCGTTTCTCTACGCTTTCCCGTTCTTGTTTCGTCGTAGTCAACTATATCAGCTATAACCACTTGGTTTGTAAGTAGATAACCTGACAATCCAATCCCTATTAATATGAATCCTATAAGGGCAAGATATAAATTCCATCCAATGAAAAATGTTAGAAGAAAGCTCACTCCTGTCCATAAAAGGGCCAAAATAAACGTTTTTTTCACACCATATTTTCCAATCAATTTGTTAAAAACTATCAAGAACACGAAAATCATAACAAAGACTAAGAATAATGGAATAGTGGAGAGGATACCAGTTAAAATCAAGACGTATTGAACATAATAAAAAATGGCAGTAGTGAGGATTGTTTGGGCTAGGGTAAAAGAAAAGTTGGCTACTTCAAAAATTAAGAATGGTGTGTTTTTAAAAGTTTCTTTTATTCCCTTGATGACAGGGAGTGTTTCTTCCATTTGTGTATACTTATTTTCTTTCAAGTAAAAACTACTCATGAATAATATTACAGCGGAGATAATGCCTACAAAAATCATTGCAATCAGAAAATTAATAGCAGCATCAGGCGATTCATTTCCGGTTAACAACACGAGAGGTAATACAAAAGAAATTAAATATGAAATGGAACTTATTACACTACTATATATCAATAAATTAGCTCTTTCCTTTGCGGTCATTGCCATTTCTGCTGGAAGGGTAAAATTTATAAGACCTAATATCGTAAATAATGTGTCAAAAACAAACAGAACGACAATAAGATTGAAAAAGAGAGCTATTTGATTATTTACATCTACAAAAGGAACCCAACATAAAATGAACGCTATTCCATATATCGGAGCACCAAATCGAATATAAGGGATTCTTCTGCCATATTTTTCTGATTTGGTATGATCTTCTATGAAACCGAATAATGGATCATTAATTGCATTCCAAATTGAAAAGATTAACCATGCAATTCCAATCAATTCGGCGTTTAATTTTAATATCGTATTATAAAAAAAAGTTATAGTGGCATATGTAATTAGAGAAGGTAAGCCAATACCCGCTCCAAGACCCCCATACGCTAATTTCGATTTCAAGGTTAATTTCTCATTAGGCATAATCTCTTCAAATTTAATAAGGATCTATAGTTATAATTAAATCTTTATTTATTTGAGATATTGCTTAATTTATTTATATGGGGAAAAATAGCATTATCATCTTTATAACTATATTTACTGTTATTTTTTTGATAAGTTTTTTAAAATTATAAAAGCACTTCCTATTTGAATTCGTACCAATTCTTGGATTGGAATGACTTCAAATTTGATACAGCTTAATAATTCATTGATTATTTTTCTCCTATAAATAAATAATTCTTGGCTCAACTTTTTCTTGAGATATTTTTAGGTATCCATAAGAATTAATATCAGTAAATTTTTTGTCGGTTGGTGTGCCTGGGCTAATATACAATTTTTCGTCTCGCCATATTTCATTGAAAGGTCGGTGAACATGTCCAAAAATGATGACATCATATTGAGATAAATCAGATCTTTTATTTAAGCGTTCAATAATATTATCTGGCCCACCTGTGCCATGAGTTATAAAGATTTTATGTCCATATAAATTTAATTCTATTTTCTCAGGTAATTCTTTCGATATTTTTGAGTCATCCATATTCCCAACAATTCCAATAACTTTCTCATGTCCAAAAATATCTTGAAGGTTTTTATATACTTTATAATTAGTAAAATCTCCCGTATGAACTAAATAGTCAATTTCTTTTTCTTGAAAATCATCTATTATATGTTGCGGGATCTCCGGACCTCTTGAGGGTAAGTGAGTATCGCCTATAAGTCCAATTAGTAATTCTTTTTTATTGGTCTTGATCACTCTTCTCAGCTTCTTTCATTCTTATTTTTGTAACTTTTAATGCAAAATTAATTACTTCATCGAGGTTTTTCCATTTTTCTTTATTTATCATTTCTTTAATCCAATAAAAAAGATCTTGATTAATGGCAACAGTAGTGAATATTGGCTTTAATAATTGTTCCTCTTCGGATCCTGCTTTATTTAATAGCCAAGAAATCATATTTGTAATTAATTTAAGGTTCTCAGCAGACCTTATACCATATGATTTGTTTAAACTTGAAAATATTGACAGATTTCCTATCACGATAACTTTACCTAAATAATAGTGTATAACACCGATGATTGGAAGATGTTGCTCTGATTCGTCCTGCCATCCATCCCCGTTAAAAAATCTATGCCATGAAGTAGTTTCAGAAGAAAATGCTATACTGTTAACATCAATTTTGTCATCTTCAATAGATTTATCTATTATTAAAGTGCATCCATTAGAGTGAATAATTTGAGAAATATCTCTTGTAATAAAGTGACTTTTAAAATCCTGTATTATAGGATGGGAATTTTTTTTTAAAAAAAATTTATTATCAAATAATCGATCAGAATTATAAGTTATGCCAAAATTTTTAGTTAATTCAGAGAGATTATTTTTGTTTTCATAATCCCCACCTCCATCATTTATTACGAGAAGGCTCCCCCCATTCTTAACATATTTAACTAAGTCTATTATTTCATCAGGATCGAGGTCTGGACCTAATGTAGGTACACCAATTATAAAAAGGTCATATTTATTTAATTTTTTATAAGTTACACCTGCTTCAATTTTTCCTAATTTAAAATCAGAATCAAACAAATATTGAATAAAATCAGTAAACGCATTGTTTTCAATAGTTAATTTATTATTATGGGAGTGGTCGAATCCAATAGCCGTCATGATTAATTATTCCTAATAGTTTCTAATTC
>CAZBNW010000133.1:0-6530 GCA_964493385.1 uncultured archaeon
TAAAACCCGATTTGATTAATCGAGCTGATCTATCTAAAGATATTATTTTTACATTTAGAGTCAAAAGGCCTGATCGCAGACTTCTAATTCAAATTAAAGATGATAAAAACAAGATCATTTATAAAAGAAAAAGGAGTTACGTCATTCCTAGCGAAATGATTGAACTTAAATTAAATTTAAGTGAACAACAAATAGATCCAATATGTAAAAACTTGGAGGTTGAAGTAATCCCTCGACCAGAGGTTTTAATCGAGGAGGAATGATCAAAAAAAAGGTGATGAGAGTTGTCAACACAAACTAATGAAAATGAACTTCCTGAAAGATTTAAGGACATAAGATGCATTCTTTGTCCTACTGGTTGCCTTGTACATGTTGAAAATATCGATGGAGAATTAATTATAGAAGGTCATTCATGTAAAAGAGGGGAAGAATATGCAAGAGAAGAATTCGTTGCTCCAAAAAGAATTCTTACTACAACAATGCAAGTAGAAAGCGGTTTTTTACCTTTAATACCCGTGAGATCAGAGAAACCTATTCCAAAAGATAAATTGGAAGAAATTCTTAAAGAAATCGCAAAAGTAAAAACTAAAGCTCCAATTAAAATGGGAGATGTTTTAATACAAAACGTTTTAGGGCTTGATATCAATATAATTGCAAGTAGAGATTTAATTGTAAAACAATAAGCAAATAATAAATTATAGATATTCAATTCCTAATTTTTAGATATTATCTTTCACTTCTATTAAATAAGTTTAGTTAGCAATATTTACTATATTTTTAGCTTAAAAGGTAGATTTTAATTTCTGATTTGGATCAAATATATCAGGTTCATGAAAATTTATATATAGGAGCTTATTGGCCAAGATTAAATTTTGAAATGCTTACAAAAATTGGAATTACAGCTATAGTAAATTTAATGGAAGATAATCTTTATAACCCTACACATTTAGGTTTTGCTTATTTACATAAAGGGTTTCCAGACGATTTTTACATCCCACATGATTATCTAGAAGAAATCTTGGCCTTTCTGGATACACATTTAAAAAATAATGGAAAAGTATTAGTTCATTGCTCAATGGGGATCTCGAGATCGGGGGGTATAATTGTTGCATGGTTACTGAGGAAAAATCCAACTTGGAGCTGGAGGGATGCCATTTCTTATATAAGGAAAACTAAATTAATATCTCCAGCAGTTGAAATTAGAGAATCTGTGCTTGATTATCTTGAAAAGTATGAAAAACGTAGAAGAGCTTATTGAATAGTTAAAAGTTAATGTATTTATGCTTTAAAATTACAATATTACGTAAATTTATCGTAATTCGATTTTTTGCATACTTTCATTTTACTTAAATATATAAAATCTAACTTAGATTAATTTTTTAAAAAATATCAGATTAAATTTTTAAAAAATGATTAAGAGGAGAACTTTATTGTCAGAATTTGAACAAAAAGTATTGAAGTTACTTGAAGAAATTAATGGTAAATTAGACAAATTATTAAAAACAGAACCAGTCACCGTAAGTACTACACCAACGACTTTGGTTGCATCTTCTCCTGCGGCAACAACAGTTAAACCTTCAACAGTAGTCGATAAACAAGAAGAAGCAGCACGATTAGAAGAAAAACCACCTATTGAGGGTAGAAGAGTCTGTCCTGAGTGTGGAGGTACTTCTTTTGCCACACATGAAGACAGAAATCAAGTATTACATCAGATGGGAGGCGTAAAAATATACGCCAAAAAGTATGTATGCAAAAAATGTGGTTGGGAGGCATAAAAGCTTACATTAAAAAGAAAGATTGAAACAAATTTTTTTTAATTTTTTTTATAAATTCTGAGATATTTTTATTAGAAAACTTGTTATAATTCCTTTTAATTAGTTTTTTAATATCAAAATGCTCTAAATTCTTAATTATATTTTTTTTTGGTTATATTTTTAATTCTGATAAGATTAAATCCTATAAAATCACTACAAAAGAATTCATTCTCATAATAAATCAGATTAATTGTTAAGGTGAACTAAATTCCTCAAATGCGGATTAATAAGTGGATTCAATATATCAAAAACTTTATTCTAAACAATTTTACTAATAGAAAGATACCCTATTCAGCTCAAATAGAATTAACTTTGCGTTGTAATGGCAGGTGCCCGTTCTGTTCGATTCATTCTTTACCCGAATCTATTTTAGGTACTGATATGACTACTGATCAAATAAAATATTTAATCGATGAGATAGCTAACTTGGGTGTACTCGCTCTTTCTTTTACTGGTGGTGAACCTACTTTAAGAAATGATTTACCAGAATTACTTTATTACACTGGAGTTGTGCATGATTTTATGAATGGTATAGCTACTAATGGATATTTATTACCTAAGCTATTTAAAGAACATAAAATTGAAGGATTAGATTACATTTTACTATCACTGGATTATCCTACGGCAGAACTACATGATAAAATGCGAGGAATAAAAGTATTTGATAGAGTTATTGATTCTATTAAGTTAGCTAATAGAAATGACATTAAAGTAATTATCAGTACGGTTGTTATGAAAGATAATCTCCACCATTTAGACAATATTTGCCAATTAGCAGAAAATTTAGGATGCTCAATTGAATTATATCCATGTGAAGATATTATAAGAGATTACCCTAATGGAAGGTATCAGATCCAAAACATTGATGAAATGATTCCAGATGTTTCTGTTTGGGCTAATCAAATCCGCCTATTAAGAAAAAAGTATAAAAATATCTTAACTGATCTTATTAGTGTAGAGGTAGTTGAGAACGGAGGTTTTGGTGGATATCCACAATACAACCAAAAAATTTTACGCTGCCATGTTGCTGAAGCTTATTTATTCATCAGTCATGATGGGTTTATTAAGTATCCTTGTAAAATTCATCCCCTAGTAAGTTTTAATGCCTTAAAATTCCCCATATCAGCAATTTATAATTCTCATAAAGTAAAAGAAATAATGAAAATGCATGATAATTATAAATTCTGCCAAAGCTGCCGTTTAGGCTGCGCTATAGCATCGTCAATCCCAACTCGTTGGAAAACGGTTTATGCTAAATATATTAAAGGATTTATAGAGGGTAATTTAAGATAATAAACATAATTACTTAATCTTAGATTTTTTAACAAGGTTAAAATCTTTAATTCAAGAAAAATAATAATTCAAAAAATTTAATTTTAAATATGTTTTTCCTAATATAGTGATTGTATAATGTCAAACGTAGTAATTATTATTCAAATTATGTTCATAACCATTGGTATGATAATCCTAGGGATGATTCTTAATTATTTTTTAGGATTAAGAAAAGAAGCTTTAAGAGAAATGAGGAAAAAGGCATTCAATCTTCAAGAACGTATGAAAAATGCTCAATTTTTAGGTGATTTTCAATTGATGACAGAATTACAACAAGAATCAGTTCGGTTCATGAAACAGTTAATGAAGAAGCAATTGGTACCTTTATGCCTAAGATGTCTCATTTTTATTGGTATTTTTGCAATTCTCGGATTTATTTATGCAGATTATGGTAGTGGATTGTTACCTTTTCCACTTTTATTCTTTGGTGATGGTTGGATAGCTATTTACATCATTTTTTCAATAAGTTTTTCATTACTAATATATGGGGTAAAAAAAATCTATAAAAAAGTCAAAGGAAAGGAAACGAAGACACAGAGTTCTTTAAGAGAAATCATGGCGATGGTCTCCCCTACTCAACAAAGTACTGGACCTCCTTTTCAGATTTCTTCCAACCCAGAGTATCAATTGAATGATTACGGTGACGATGCAGCTGAAACAAGCAAAGATACTTGGAAAGACCGCATTGAAGAATAAAATAATTAAATTATTTAATTTGCTAATCGTTTTGTAATTTAAAATAACAATGAAGCGAAATATTGTTTTAAACCTAATTTTCATTATATTATTTATAGTTTTTCTGGTTTTATCATTCGTGATTGATTTCTTTTTCTTTATCCCGATAATTTGCTTTTTACCTTTCTCTTTTAGAACCAGTAGTAAAAATAAAATTGATTTTAAAAAGATATCAAATGATAAAACATCTTATAATGATTCTAGGAATTCAAGTATAAGATATTGCCCAAATTGTGGGGGAGAAATTACAAAGTCAATTGCAAAATTTTGCTATCATTGTGGAAAAAAATTAACTAACAATTAATATGTGGTTAATTATGGTGGAAGATAATGATATTAAAAGGCAAATGACGCTTTATTTAATATTTGCTGCAGCAATGATTGGGTTGAATTATTTAATTCAAAAATTAAACCAATTAGTAGTTGCACCTTTTATTTGTCAAAATGTTGGTACAAGTGGATTTTTGTATGTATTTTATTGTTCACTTGAGCCATTTAATATGCGAGAACTCATTGGCTCTATATTTGCTGTTGGTATTACATATCTTATCAAATTCTTTCTGGACAAATATATAGTTTTTAAAAAAACTGGGACAGAATTAAAAGAGACTTCAATTGAATTTATTAAATATTTCGGTTTTGCTATACTTACCACTATAGAAAATATTGGGATTCAATTTTTGTTAACAAATTTTCTCAATGCACTACTAGAGGTAAGCTTTATTATCGCATTATCAATAGGGTATTTGACAAAATTTTTCCTTGATAGAAAATTCGTTTTTAATATTGAAGTGAAAAATAAAAAAATTTAATAGATTGTATGGTGATTTTAAATATATGGCAGAGGAAGATCGTGAGGAAGATAACGATAAATCAATCGTCGATGCCCTCTCAACACTCGGTTGGGTAGAAGAAAAGGAAGAAGAAGAGGAATCTTTAAAAACTGATGATAATCTCAAGGAACAACTTACCTTCTTTATGGAAGAGAATAAAAGATTAATAGGTGAGATCAATGAAAAAAATGAAAAAATGCAAAATTTAGAAGAAAATATCCAAGAATTATCTCAAAAAGCAGAAGATAAAGCTGATCAAAGCCAGGCTATTCAAAAATTATATGAAACAATCGAGAATAAAAATGATGAAATTGAAAATTTAACCTCTGCTCTTGAGGAGCAATCTACAAAATCAAACAAAATAATCACTGATCAAATTGAAAAAATTAAAGAATTATCTTCTCAAATTGAGCAAACTCAATCAGATCAAACTAAAAATCAGGATTTAATTAATAAATTAAATGAAAAAGATATTAAGATTAAGGAATTAAAAGAACAATTACAATATCTTGAAAGTGATTCAATTCAAAAATCCAAGTTTGAAAAAGCTGAAGTCCTTTTAGAGAAAAAAGATGAAATTATTACTGAAAAAGAGAAAGCAATTTTTAAAATTGAGAATGATGTAAAAACTGCAAATCAAAAAATTCATGATCTTCAACAACAATTAGAAACATTCAATTTAGTCAAGAAAGATCTCGAGAAAAAAGTAAAACGAAACAAAACTTTAGTCGTAGAAATTGAAGAGTTAAACCAAAAAAATTTAACAAACCAAGAGTTAATAGGACACCTTGAAGAAAAATTAGAAGAAGCACATAAAAAATCTGGAAATCTCACTGGTAAATTTGAATTTGAATTAGCTAACATGCGAAGCATGCTTGATGATAGAGAAGAGGAAATTAAGAGCTTAAAAGAAAATTTAAAAAAATTACAGAGTGAAACACAAGAATCACAACAAATAGAAGAAAAGATTTTAACCGATATTCAACAAGTAAAAGACGAAAAAATAAAATTAGAATCAGATATTGAAGAAAAAAATAAAGAAATAATTGAACTTAAGAAAAAGATTAAATTAATGCGTAGAGATATGCAAAAATCATAAGTTAAAAGATCTAATCCTTTCAAATATTAAAAAAAGAGAAAAAATAAAATTTTAAAAAATAACTTATTTTTCACGCCACTGTACTCCGCATTCTCCACAGTGGTATTTCTTACCGTAAACTCGTGGGTAATCAAGTATTATATTTGATTTATCTACGCTTTCATGAATCATAAGTGGATTATCATTATCACATTCTGGACATTTTCTTCGTCCTTCTATTTTCTCAATAGTTAGAATGGAGGCATCAGTTCTGCCTGGTATTCCAGGAGCAGCTCCTGAAGCCTTAACTTCAGAAATATCCGCTTTTACTTCTTCTGGAGAAACCTCTTTAACTTCGGATTTAAATTCTGGTTGGATTGCTTTCGCTATTTTATCGTCTCTATCTTCGCCTTCTAACACAGATTCCGCTTTTAATTGGACAGCGTCAGACTCCTTATAATCCTCACCTCTCCCTAAAGCTGCTATAAATTCCATATCATCACCTTCTTCAAAGATTGTTTCTTGTTGTAATCCCGCCCTATCCACGTCAATAGCCCGTGCCCATTGACCTGCCTTGACACGCTCTTTCACAGTACTAGCATTTCCTTGCCAAATATACACTTTATTTCCTAAATCAGCAACAAAGCAATCTTCCGAATCTAATGATTCTTTTTTAAAGGGAACTTGAATCATTTTCATGGCATTGATGTCCTCGAACTCCTCCGAAGAGACACGGTA
>CAZBNW010000134.1:0-6515 GCA_964493385.1 uncultured archaeon
TAATATATTATCTAAAGCAGGGGGATTTCCTCGCCCATTTTCAAACACTTTACATAATATTTTAAAGTATACCATCAAAGATGAAAATCTAGATCTTGTGATGGCTTTTGAGAATAATATTTCCCAAACAATGGAACAATTAAAGGAGAGTAGTGGATTATCTGAAGAAGAAATACTGAAAAAAGCAGACGCTCTAGCAAAAACAGGAGTAATCTTCAACCAACCTAATCGTCAAGGGGTGATGGTATATCGATTATTATACATGGGAAGGCAATTTGAATATATTTTTATGAAAAACCTTGAAAAAACAGAGGAGAATTATAAACTAGCCCAATTATTTCATGAGCTTAATGAAGAAACGAGCAATCTTGTACAGTCTGATTATGATAGATTCAGCTCATTAGTAAACCGTATGTCACCAATGGATCGAACTGTTGCCATATTAGAAAATCGAGAAACTGGAGAAGAACTCAACATTATCGTAAATGAGGAATTAGAAGTTCCTACGGAACAATTTCTACCAACCCAACAAATCAGAGAACTCATTGAAAAGTTTGATGATATTGCAGTCGGAAACTGCTATTGTCGGCAACATCAAGAATTTTTAGGGGACCCTTGTAAGCAGATCGAACTCACACCAAGTTGTATGACGTTAGGTAAATCTGCAAGGCATACCTCTAACCATGGCTTTTCTAAATTAGTCTCCAAGGAAGAGGCACTAGAAATTCTGAAAAAGTGCGAAAATGCCGGATTAGTTCATAAAGCATATCATCTACACGGTGATACTACCAAGGATGAAGTAGCAATTTGTAACTGTTGCAGTTGCTGTTGTCTAACTGCCAAGAATTGTTTGATTTTTCCTGTAGTTAATGCAAATAACTATTTAGCTAGCATCGATGAAGATTTATGTATTGGATGTGGTACCTGCGTCGAAAAATGTTATAATAAGGCGGTTAAATTAAATGATGATGATAAGGCGAAAAGAGACGAAGAATTTTGCGTCGGATGCGGTGTATGCGCTTATCATTGTCCCGAAAATGCAATCTCTCTTATAGAGGGTCCAAGAATAGTAAGAATGCTTCCTCCAAGAAAAAAATAAAATAAAAATTTAATTTTTTTTTAGTAACTCTACTCCACTATAGTATAGGCATTTCCAAGAACCACAGCTCTTTCCGTTCGTACTTGAATAATATAACGTCCATTGTCTTTCCAACCCTCTGTGGTCAGAGTTTCTCCAGGGTATACTTCACTTGTGAACCGTGCTTTAAATTCTTTAAACCGCGCCACATCTCCATCACACAAACTATAAATTATTGCTCGAGTAGTAAAACCATACGTACATAATCCGTGGAGAATGGGTCCCTTAAATCTCCCACTCCTACTAGCAAATTCGGGATCTATATGTAAGGGATTCAAATCTGCATTAAGTCTATATAAAGTCGCTTGATTTTCATTAGTTTTATAAGTTATGCTAAAATAGGGTTCCACATTTTCAGGAGGGTTTAATGGCTCGGATTTTGGGCCAGGGTCACCACCAAAACCTCCAGCACCAAGATAGAAAAAGACCCATTTTGTATCAAATATCGGTTCACTTTCTTTAGTATAGCCTGAAACCTTCATGTGAATAACGGCAGCTTTACCCTTATCATAAATATTCTCAACTTCCCCTTGGCAAACTATCTCACCAGAAGGAGAAAAAGGCTTATAGAGTTGAATAGATTGTTCACCATGAACAAAATGTGAAAAATCTATTTTTCCTAACTTGTTTAGCTGAAGACCACCACTAGCTACAATACACGCATAACTAGGGAAGACTTTTAATCCTCCAGAAAATCCTTCATATAAAAATTGTAACTCGTCAACCTGAGCCCCAATCCCTAAAGCATAAAGTACTACATCTTTCCAATTATATTTAAAAGTAACCTCAGGAAATTTTTTTCCAATAACATCAAGATTTAATCCTGACAATATTTTATCACCTTTAATTAAATAATTAATTTTCTCTATATTGAATATTTACTGTAAAATAATACTTTTCTATTTTTTCAATTTAGTATATTAAATAAAACCACTCCTCTTTAATCCTTCAACGAGCCATTCCATTTGTCTTTCTAAAATTCTAATATATCCTAACTTGATGATTTTCGACTTGGGTATGAAAGTTTCATGATATTTGAGAGCTAAGTAATTATATGAAGGATTTTCTTTATACCACTTAATAATTGAATCTTTTGTGGCAAAGTGTAATTCTTCCATACTATCTATTATTTGTTTGAAATCCTCATCAGTCCATACACCATAATGGGCTAATGATATTGAATTCAATTCATCTTTCATATTCCTGAGTCTTTTAAAGGTCTTTAATAATTCCGCTTCATGAAAACCTGGTGGAATGAAAGTTGGTTGGAAGTAATAAATACTGGTTTTATCGATAATTGCATCACCAGTAAATATGTTCTTATTTTTTTTATCAAATAATGCAATAGAATCCATGGTATGACCGAAAAAATTAAGAACTTTTAATTCTAAACCATTTAAATCAATAATTCCATTATTTTTTAAAGGTATGACTTCTTCTATTGGTTCCATTTTGCTTGCAAATATTTCATTAATAATATATGGATTTTTTAAATTCTCTATTGCATTTTCCGATACTAAAACTTCAATATTTGTGGTCTTTATTAATTTCTGTAATTCATGGACACCATCTATATGATCAAAATGAGAATGTGTAAGGAAGATCTTATGTATGGGATAAATCTTAAATTCTTTCATCTTTTCAATAATTTTGGGTGCTGTTGCTTTTTCAGAAGCATCAATCATCATTCGAGTGCCATCATTTTCAATAATATAAATTGATAGATTTCCTTTCCCTCCAAATAAATGTCCATCAATCAACCATGTATTCTCATTAAATTGTCCTTCCTTATTTATAAAGACCATTGTAATCGCTTCTTAGATTTCCTTAAATAAATTTGTAAAATGAAATAAATAAAAAAAGTTTAATATAAAGCTGATGTTAAACATCTAAATTTTCAATTACAGTTGCTACTCCTTGCCCGCCCCCAACACACGCATTCGCAATACCATATTTAGCATTGTTATCTTTCAGGATTCTTGCTAAAGTTCCAGTAAGGCGAACCATAGTTGCTGCTAATGGATGTCCAATGGCAGTCGATCCTCCCCTAACATTAACTTTTTCTTCCGGGATATTATACTTATCCATACAATTTAATGCCACAATACAAAAAGCTTCATTAATTTCCCAGTAATCAATATCATCAGCAGTCAAACCAGCATATTGTAGTGCTTTTTTAGTTGCAGGAACTGGACCTCTTCCCATTACCGTAGGATCTACACCTGCCCATCCAATAGAGACAATTCTCGCCATTGGATCAAGTCCTCTTTTTTTTGCTTCTTCAGCTTCCATTAAAACAGCAGCAGTGGCTCCTGCATTTAATGGTGATGAATTACCCGCGGTAATCACCCCTTGATCAGTGCCTTCTCTTTTTATATAACCTTCCCGACCCCCATTTTTTTCTAAAAAAAATGGTTGTGTTAATCTCCGTAATTGAGAAACTGTCTCTAAAGTTGATTTTCTAGCATTCATATCCCTATCAATAATCATTTTTTCTTCTACATTTCCTGGGGCATGGCCCTCAATTGGAATAATTTCACCTTTAAACCAGCCCTTATCATGGTTTTCTACTGTTAAATTGTGGCTTCTAACCCCAAATTTATCCATATCTTCCTTAGTGAATGTTGGGATTTCTTCTTCATATAGTTTCTGAGCTGTTAATAACATATTATAAACAACTCTAAAATCTAGATCGGGGCGGTAATATTCACTGTTTTTATCTGCCACTTTTAAATTAGGCTCTGTTCCCCTACCCCGAACTCGTGTCATATGCTCAAATCCAGTACTCAAGACACATTTACTATTACCTGTCATTAATTCCATTATTCCAACATGCATACCAGAACCAGCTGAACCACACTGCCTATCAATAAAAAATGAAGGGACTTCATAAGGAAAATCTGCTAAAAAGAGAGGAATTCGGCCTCCATATGACCAATTCTCTAAAACTCCCGCAGCAACTCCTACAGATACCTCTTCAATATCTTTTTTTTCTACTCCCTTATCAGCTAGCTTACCATCAAAAAATTTTCTTAGTAGCTGTGCTAATAACTCATCTCCTCTAATCTCTCCAAATACATCCCTTTCAGGTTGAGTCGGTCTAGAACGGGAAAATGCCGTCCGAGCATAATCAATAAGCCAAACTTCTTTTAAGTTCAAATTAATCTCACTCTTTCTTAACGATATTTTTTGTTTTATGAAATTATTATTTACTTTAAAATTTACCGAGTGGATAAAACTTAAAAGGATTTTAAAATACTTACTTATGATTTCATTTAAGAAATCCAATTTAAAAATAATAAAGAGGTGTAAAAAATTGCCTTATGTTGTATCATTTAGTTGGTATCCCCCTTCTGCATCAGATATTGTTGCTAAGAGATATTTAGAAACACTTCAAAAATACCCAGTAATCTCTAGTATTAAACGTCTTGTTCCCGCAGCGGTAACTGCAACTAAAGAAGGAATTGAAGCTTTCATTGTTGATGAAGCAAAAAGAGAAGATATGGGAGAAGCATTAGATTATGCTGCTAGATTTTTAGTAGAATTTCGGGATATCGAAGGTTTTAGATATCAAATTAGGACTTTTAGCACAATAACTGAAGCTATGGAATATATAGGAAAGTAGCTGTGGTTAAAAAACCATAACTAATACGAATAAAAATTTTTAATTTAAATTTTTTTTTTTAAAACTCGCACAATTTGTTTTAAATTTAGAGCTTTGTAGATAACCATAAGATTTCGAAAAAAAATTAAAAAAAATAAAAAAAATTAGCTATTTTATTTTCCTTGAAACTTTGGGGTTCTTTTTTCCAGAAATGCCGTAACTCCTTCTCTAACATCCTGTGATGTTGTATTCAAAGCATACCCCCAATGCTCAAATTGCAGTCCCACATTCAAAGGTACTTGAGTACCGTATTGAACACACTTTTTAATAACGAACAGTGCATTTGTAGCAGAATTTCCTATCCGAGAGGCTTTTTCATGCACAAACTCTTCAAATTTATCATCATCGATTAAAAAGGAAATAAATCCCCACTCATTCATCTGTTCAGCAGTAAAATGTTCACCTAAGTACATCATCCTGTTAACTCTCATTTTACCAAGATGTCTAATCATGCGTTGTGTTCCCCCATTGCCAGGAAAGATTCCCCTTTTAATTTCAGGGAAGCCAAATTCTGATCTTTTTGATGCAATAACTAAATCACAAACTAACACTAATTCTAATCCCCCACCAAGAGCATAACCATCGACAGCAGCAATTAATGGTTTTGGAAATCCTTCAATTAAATCGTAGTATTTGTGCCTTATATACATAGCATGGCTGCGATGTCTTAAATTTTTAGGATCAAGACGGGTATCTCCTCGTGCCGAAAGATCAGCACCAGCAGAGAAAGCAGGCTTTTTAGTGAATTCTCTGGTTCCGCGTATAACCACACAACGAACACTTTGGTCTACTTCTACCGTTTCTAATGCTTCGGCAATTTCTTTAAGCGTTTGATTCTGAAGGGCATTCAATTTATCAGGACGAATTATTGATACAACAGCATAATTTCCATCCTCAACTTTTTCTATTTTTACGTGTTCGAACTTTTTTTCTTCATTCATTCTATTTTCACTTTTTTTTATTAATTAAATCTCTAATTATACTCAATCGATATTTTTTAGTGTATTAAGTAAACGAATTATAATGAATAAAAATTACGGTTGATAGATTTGTTCTAATTAATCTTTAGAAAGAATCATTCTTTCTTAAAGAAAATCAACTTTATTTTAATTATTACATTTAAAATCAAAGTGAATAAAAATTGTTAAATAATTAAATTAAAGCAGTTAAAGATTTGTATGCCAAATAATAAAGAAAACACAGAAAATAAAGGGTTAAAAGCTATACGTGTTCTAAACAATGTAGGTGTTAAATTCAATGATCCTTTACCAGATGTTCATACAGCTAGATTACCTATTGCTGGTTGTGGTTGGATTGATACTACTGATGGTGTTGTTTTGATTGATACTTTAATTAGAAGGCATGCAGCGAAGCAAGTTAAAGAAAGGATTAGAGGAAAGATTAAATACATCATTTATACTCATGGTCACATGGATCATGTAGGTGGAGCTTCAGTTTTTTTAGATGATAATCCTGAGATTATTGCAAGTAAATATCTACCAGATAGATTCGACAAATATAAAATGTTGGCTCAACATCGCGCTCATATCAGTACGATACAATTTAACATCCCTGAAATAATAAATCCTATTAAATTTGTGTATCCAACGAAGACTTTTTTAGGACAAATGAGGATTACACTTGGAGATAAAACGTTCGAATTACACACTACCCGTGCTGAGACCGATGACGCTGTGTGGGTTTATGTTCCGG
>CAZBNW010000135.1:0-6294 GCA_964493385.1 uncultured archaeon
GTATAAGGAATTTTTACAAAACATAACGTTTAATTTTAATGTTAACGTTCAATAAACTTTTTTTTCTTTTCCATAATAAATTGTTAAGGGTTGAGGGGGCGCACTCTCTTAATTTATTTACAAATTAAGTATAAAAATCTAAGAGAAAAGAGCTAATTCTCGAGAAATAATTAGTTTAATTTTGGTGTCCAGTGCGTCTAGCGGCAATCTGGCCAATTTTTCTTCCAGGAGGGGCATTCCGCGAAGTAGTGGTAGGTTTGTGGGGAGACTGCTTTGCACCTCCCCCATAAGGATGAGACATTAGAGAAAAGTCTTTTGCTCTCTGCTATAAATGAAAGCATTCCTATTTAAAACTTACGTTAGAGACAAATTTATGATTTTTTTGATCATTGTCTTTAAGATAATCCTTTTTATCAGATATCATAAAAAAGTCTAAGAACCAATTAAATTATAATAAAAAATTTTAATAGGAAATTTTTAGTTCTGATGCCCCGTTCTTCTTGCTGCTATTTGCCCGACCTTCCTACCAGGAGGAGCGTTGCGGGAAGTCGTTGTTGGCTTATGTGGAGACTGCTTTGCCCCACCCCCATATGGATGGCTTACTGGATTCATAGCAACTCCACGAACAACGGGCCACTTTTTAGCTTTAGATTTCACATAATGAAACTTATTTCCAGCCTTAAGAAAAGGTTTATCTGTACGACCTCCTCCAGCAACAACACCTACAGTTGCTAAGCATTTTTCATTAATCCATTTAGTCTTTTTTGATCGGAAGAGAAGTTCAACTTTATTCCCAGATTTATTTCTTACAATGGCAGCAACCCCAGAAGATCTTGCAAATTTACCCCCATCTTGAGGCGTTGATTCAATGTTGAAAACAAGAGTTCCTAAAGGAATTTTTTTTAGAGGCATAATATTTCCGACCTCTACTGGTTGGCCGTATCCGGTTTTGGATTGCACAAATTCTTGTCCTACAAAAATCCCTTCTGGTGGTAACCATAAATCTTTTTCTTTTGTATCTTGATATTGAATTTTTGCAATAGGTGCGCCCCTTCCCGGAGAATGGATGAGATCTATTACTTTAAATTTGAATAATTTCTCATTTTTTTTGAATGGACGATATTTCACCTGCCCGACGTGTCGATGGCTTGGAGATCTAAAACCAAGGACGCCTCTGCCTTTTCTTTGGGCTAAAATTCGTTTTCCCATTTTTTTTTTCTTTACGATATTTTCTAGATATAAACTTAAATTATTCAGACTTTAAATTTTTTATCTTTTTCGTTGAAAATTAATAGAGAGCTACAATATAATGTTTTTTGATAAAATAAAACATAATCTGAGTTGTTTAGAGCTTATTATTTTTTAGTAATTCATCGATATTATAATTGAACGCAATGGGTATTTCTCGTTCTAAAAACTCACCAGCAATATTTTTTAATAATAATTTTTTGATATCATCTGGATTGGTTGCTTGTCCTAATACCCACCCAAGCTTAACATAGGCAACTTCTGGTAAAAGGTTTCTTCCAGGAATGACGCCCATATTTCGCAATTCTCTCCCTGTAGAATATACATTCATGCCTACAAATCCATGTAGGGTTTGTGTAGTCATAAGAATGGTGAGACCTTCTTGGACAGCTCTTTCTATTGAATCATAAATAGTAGTGGGTAGATGTCCTAATCCCGTTCCAGCAAATACAATTCCTTTATATCCATTGTCAATGTAAAAATTAAGTAGTTCATTATCAGTTCCAGGATAGGAAAAAATTAGAGCTATCTTCTTTTCGAAGTTAGTAAGTGTTTCGGTTTTTGATTTTGATCTTTTCTTATAATCATCTGTGAACATTTTGATTTTTCTATTTTGTACCATTCCAAGAGGAATATTGTTTATTGTTCTAAAGGTGTTTCTAACAGAAGAATGCATTTTTCTTACTAGGGTACCTCTATGTATCAATCCATAATCATGTGATGAAGATCCGAGCATTGAAACTACCACTTCAGCGATATCTGAGCTTGCTACAATTGCAGCATTAATCAAATTTAAAGCAGCATCCGAGGAAGGTCTATCAGAACTTCTTTGGCTTCCTACTAAAACTACAGGGATGGATAAATCTTTTAGCATGAAAGAGAGAGCAGCACTAGTAAATGACATCGTATCAGTTCCATGACCAATCATGACTCCGTCAATTCCTGAATTTGCAGCATCTTTAACTTTTTCTGCTAGTTTTTGCCAATTTTCTGGTTTCATATTTTCTGATAGGATTTCAAATACAATTTCGCATTCAAGATTGCATATTTCTGCTAATTCTGGAACCGCGCTGAATAATTCTCCTGGTGTAAAGGAAGGAATTACAGCTCCTGTAGTATAATCTAATCTTGAGGCGATGGTTCCACCAGTTCCGAATAATTTTAGATTTGGGAGGCCTTTATTTGTAGGAAATTCTTTTTCTGGAATTTTATATATAGCTTCTCTTTTTCCGATTTTTTTAATTTCTTGTACATCAGAAACCTTTATACCAACATTGTAGTTATTTTCTAATTTAATATTAATAAAATTTGGAGCGGAATATTCATTTCTTGGTAAAATGATCCCTTCATAATTGGTTTTTTCTGTTTTAATGTGAACAATGTCCCAAATTTCTATGTTATATTTTTCTAAGAGTTTTTTTCCTTCTGCTTTATAGCCTTTTAATTTTTCATTCATTTATTTCAACTCCTTTAATTTTTCTTTTATTAATTTTTCTAATTCCTTAGAAACAATAGCACCATCAATTTTTCCTCGAACTTTTTTCATAACTTCTCCCATCAAAGGTCCTTTTGCTCGCATTTCTTTTTCTTTTATCATTTTAGAGTTATTGCTTACAACCTCAGTTATCAATTGTTTAAGATCATCTATCGAAATACTTTCGATTTTTAACTTCTTTCTAATTTGATCAATAGAGAGTTCTGGAGTATCAGCTTTAAGTCTCATTATTTCTTCGATTGCTTCTTTACTAATTTCTTTTTCTTTTAAAAGGTTAAAAATTTCGACAAAATCATTGTCAGTTATATTTTCAATATTTTTCCCATCCCTTCTAAGAGCAGTTGTGGTTTCTAGTAGAGTTGTGAAGACTAATGGAGGATTATCAGGAGATAATTTTATTAATTTATCAAATAACTTGAGTTTTCCCGTAAAAATTAAGTCTTTTATGAACCTTTCTTCAATTTTATATTTTTTAGAATACTGTTTTATTGTTACCCAAGGATATTCTGGGAGGCTTTTTCTAATTTCATTGATTTCTTCTTCAGTATTAAAAATAGCTTCGGTATCGGTGTCAGGATATAATCTTGCTCCTCCATGAAGTTCTCTTAAAAATTCTGTATTTCCATTCTCTAGAGCCCTTCTAGTCTCGGGAGGGACCCCCTTAAAAGCAAACTTAACTCGATTGATTATGACGTCCATGGCTTTATTTACTTCTTTCTTAGATCCTAAAACTAATACAAAACAATCAGGGTCTTTTGAGTCTAATTTTTCTTTGATTTTCTTAATATGGTCATTTGAAATATTATAACTGCTTAGATCTTCATCAGAATGAATAATTCCTCTTAGACCGGAAATCAATTTTACTTTGCTACTAATTTCAGTACCAAATCTATAATCTTCCATTAATTCCTTTCCAAAAAGCCCCTTAAATCCACTGAAGTTAATCCCGAATAACAATTTTCCGGATTTGATACCCTGGGCTATAAAATTGGATTTTGTTTTAGCTAAAGAATCAGTTAAATCTACAGGACTATCTGGAATATCTTTCTCATCTAATTTTCTTTTTGCAAGTTCTTCCTTAATTTCAAGTAGTTTTAATTGTCGTGAAATCTCATGATTGATTAAGATAGGAATCCATCCTAACTTCTGAACTCCTTTTATTTCAATTCTGGTTCCTGCTTCAATACTGACATTAACATCTTGCCTAATTGATCCAAGAACTTTTTTTACATTTGTTGACCATAATAACAATCCTATTCGTTCGGCACATTCACGACATTCAAAGGGTGTATCTATATCAGGTTTGGTTGTGACCTCTATCAATGGAATTCCTAAGCGATCTAAACGAAAAAAGTTCGTTTTATTTTCAGTTTTAATTTTTCTCGCAGCTTCTTCCTCCAAACTTAAGATATCTATTCGAATTTTTTTACCACTTTCTAAAGTTACGTAACCATCAGTCCCAAGTATCATCGTACGTTGAAAACCGCATGGAACACTTCCATCAAGGTAATTTTTTCTACAAACATGCATTTCTTCAATAATATTAGCATCAAGGAGCATAGCAATTTGTAAAGCTACCATCCTTGCTTCTTCATTGCAGGAAAATGGAGGAGTATCATCGAGTTCATAGGTGCATATTACATCATTATAGCCTTCATATATAATTCCCATTCCCTTTTCGTATTCTGTAAGCATTGCTTTATCATAAGTGCCCATTTCACCTAAAACGGGTCGCATTTTTCGATTTATTGTAAAATCTGGCTCTCGAGTTCCCTGAAGTTTCGCAGGGCATCTACAGAATAATTTTTTTTCTGTATCAAGCTGCTGATGAACCTCAAGCCCGCATTTAAGCCCCAGCTTTTCATAATCAAATTCTTCCATAATTAATCGAATTTACTTTTTTTAAAGATTTGCTCATACAATAAATATTCAAGTAATAAATTTTATAATTATTTTCAAAAAAATTTTGGGATATTTATTTGAAGAAAAATAAGAAGTCATTATACGACTAGAATGCTTATATTCATTTATTTTAAATAATATATTCCGTCCTTTTGAGAAATTTCTGAATACTTTGACAGATAATCTATTAATAATTGCTTTTGTTCAGTATTTCTTTCGATAGATTGCTCAATTCGAAATGAAAGGTCCTTTAAATTTTCAATTCTAATCCAATGGAGTTTATCAAAGAATTGCACTATTTTATTGAGAAAATCTTCTTGTGTGCCAAATTTTCGCAAATCTTCCTCTATAATTATAATCCATTTATTAAAAACACTTTTACTCTTAAAATTTACAAATAATTCATTATCTTCTGCTAAATTCATCCATAAATACTTATCTTTATCATCGAGCATTCTATTATAATTTACTACGTAATTTACATTTTCTTTTAGGAGTTTTAATCTTTCTTTCTTAGCTAATTCTTTTTTAAATAAAAGATCTGTCTCTAATAAGTCCAATCTACCATAATAGTCTGTGGGTGAATATATAAAATCAGTCACTTTTACTCCTAACATTCCAAATATAGCTGCAAAGAACTTACAATTTTCATAATGAAGATTTCTATGAGTTCCAATAAATTCTAAAACTCCTCGAGCAGGTCCGTTATCTTCATCAGGAATAATTTCCAAGCGCCAATCTTTAGAAATATTGGAAAGATTAACTCTAGTTCTTAATCTTTCATATAATATTCTAAGATCATCATAATTATGTGATCTAAACTGTCTTTTTAAGAAATTTAAATAAGTTAATAGAAAACGAGTAGTAAATTCAAAAGAAAAGTGTGTATATCTATTAGATTCTGAAACCATTTCATAAAGAGGTATTGTGGCGCGAAAAGTGAATTCTTCAAAGAAATCTTTAACTTCTTTATCTTCTACTCTCGCAAAATCATCTAATGTTTTGCCTTTTTCAAATAAATCTAAATTTTTTTCCAAAACATAATTGTAGAAAGCAGATATGCTTTTAAATCTCTCATCATCAGGATTTTTTCTTCGATTTATATTTACATATCTTTTTACCCAGTCTTTAAGAGCTGGAGATATTGAAATCGTTTGCTGGGCAGTTTTCTTATTTGAAAGATATTTTTTAGAGGTCATAATATTTTAAATTTTATCTAATTTTTAAATTTATATTAGATGAAAAATTCAAATATTTAAGCATTTATCCTTTATAAAAGAAATTTTTTGATTACTTATCCTTTTACAAGATACATTTTTTTTAAAAATATATTTCTATTATTGTTTTCTTCTCAGAATCTTTTTAGAATTATCTAATATTATAATTATCAAATAAGATAGTTAATATTAAGCTTTAAATATCCTCTTGAAAAATTATATTTGGGCAATTTTTAGCGATAAAAATCAAGGGGATGACAGGAGAGTCCTGCCATAAAGGTAAGAAAAGGGGGAAAATGGCGGGGGTAAGGAGGACGAGATCCTTCCTTTTTTTTTATAAAAAATTGAATTCAATTATTTATTTAGTTTTTTTAATGTATATTTCCCATTTTTTTGAGAAATTTCTGATTTTTTTGAAAGAACCTCAAATAA
>CAZBNW010000136.1:0-6191 GCA_964493385.1 uncultured archaeon
GGCAGCCTACAACTTTAGCATCAGCAAATTTATACATATTATCCGCTACTCCTAAAGTATCGTCTTCAGTTTAAAATAGAAACTATTTTAAAACTCCACCGATAGCAATTAGAGCATCAATACCAAGCCTATCAAATTGTTCTGTTAATTCTTTTGCTTTTTTTTCTTTTGAATCTACACCTTTAAATGGATTAGTTCTGCTTGTATATAAGATAGTTCCACCAACAGTATGCAAATCATCGTGTTCTGCAATATCAAGTGGAATTGCTTGGTTTTCTACAAATCCTTTCCACCCTTTTAGAATTCCAACACACTCAATACCCGCATCGTAAGCTTTGAGCATAATTCCATAGAGGACGGAATTTAAGCCAGGACAGTATTCGGCAGTCAAGGAAAATCTTGAACATGACTCCGCCGCCCGTTAAAATCCCTACTCGCTTTATATTCTTTGTCATAAAAAACTACCTTTAAAATATTTTTTTTTTTAAACATTTTTTTGAAATAATATCTATTTTATAAAGAAAACAAATTATAAAAAAAAATCTGTCGTTATTTCAAGTATGATGAATTTATCATAGAAAAAAATCTAGTGAAACTCTTTTTCTTTCAAGACCTTTGTTGTATACGCTTAACATTTCTTTAAATATTTCTTTATCGATGTCTAGCCTACTACTTAATACTTTAATCATTTTCTCTTTTCTTAAACTGAATTTTACTATTGTTGTAGAAGATATTTTATATTTAATTCCAAAATATCGCTTTATTTGTTGTAAAAATTCTATATCCGATGAAGCAATTCTTGGTCGAATTTTACCTGTCTTTTTATCAAATCCAAGAGTGCCATCGCCATCATAGAAACCTAATAAAAATGCCAGCATCAATTTTCGGTTCTTTAAGTTTGGAAGCCTTGGTGTTTTAGCTCGCCTTCCTTTTTGTGCACTATATTCATATCTCATCCCTAAATTTATAAGATCTTGAGAGATTTTTTGATCTCCCCATCTAATTTCACTTATAGGATATAATTTTGTGCTAAAATCACTTCCTACAAGACGTTTTTTAATATATTTGGGATTTAATCCAATACTCTCACAAAATCTATCAAGAACATCTTTATCATTGTATGATAACTGGAGACCCATTCTATAATAATCTCCAGATTTTTTATGTTCTATTGCTATCCATCCATCAGCAAATAGAAATCCAAGCCAATACGCTTTCGCATATGTATCGATTATTTCAAAATAATCTCTTTTAAAAATAGGATGATGATTGAACATTTGATAATCTGGAGTAGGTTTTGGTTGAAGAATTGTCTCATACTCATCAATAAATTTCAATATATCAGATTGTACTAATAGTAATAATTGAACCAAATGTGGGTATTTATTTATCCAATTTTCAATAATTTTTTTGAATTTAACACGCATTTCATCTAAAATACTCTTAGCTATAATTTTTTTATAATTTTTATACATTCTATTAGTTGGAATGTAATTCTTGTAAAGACCAAAAAGTGCACCCATGTTCTTAAATTTTATGAAAGGTTCAAATAAGATTCTGATTTCACCCTCAATTCTTTTTAGGTAAGCTTGAATATTATCAGTTAACCATCTATTATAGTGTATTATCTCTCGTTGCATGATTTTAAAGTATTTATTTAGCATTAACTTTTTAACTCCAAGATCATAATCCCAGCCCCATCTAACATAATTTTGGGTATGTTTTTCAAAATCTTCTCCTAATAAAGAAATTAATTCTTCTGTTGGAAGTTTGCTTAATATAGATATAAGTTGCTTCTTATCACCCTCAGTAAGTTTTTCTTTCTGAAGAATTTTAATAATAATTGATTTTTCATTTAGGCTCAATGTTGTATTCTTATATAAATTCTCCTTTAAAAGCTCCCTCCAATTTTTTTTAATAACTTTCTGAGATTTTTCAATTTTTTTGAGGTTTTTTAGTTTTTGAGCAAGATGTTTTATGAATCTTTCTTTCGCAGCCATTATACTAGGTTTATACCACTTAATATTTTCATTATAAAAAGCTTTAAAAGCTCTCAAATTTTTGAAAATCTCTACTTGTGCCCCTGTCATTTTTTCTAATTTTCTAAGAATAGTATTTCCCCTTTGGCATTAATAATTGGACTATATTAGTATTAAATTATTTATATCAAATCAATACATAAGTAGTGAATAAAAGTTATTTTAGAAGATAAGTAATTCTAATAAAAAATTTTTAATCTCCAAAAAATAGAAGTGATTTAACTTTTTTGAGTGAAATTAACAATAAGACCTTTCTTTATAATTATAAATTTAGAGTAATTTTTACTTGGGTTTGGTTTTTTATAGGTTCAATCATAGTTATTCTTATTTTTTTTATAATAAAGAGTTTTAACATCGAAGAAACTCTCGCAATTTTAAATAATGAAAGGCATTTAATCGTATTCATAGAATTTAGTTCAGTCGGTTTCATGCCCTTATTAATTACGATAATATGCAAGGATAATCTTGGTTTATATGGTGTGAACAAAGTTAAGAGTAATATACTTAAATCTATTGTTCCCTCAGCTTTTATGATTATAATTTTATATAGTATTGGTTATTTACTAAATGGTGTTATAATAAAATATGAATCTTATGATTTTGGTCTTGAAATTCCTTGGAATATCATATTTGGAATTATTAGTGTGTTTACTTGGGGGCCTTTAGAAGTTTTTTTTTATATTTGGCTGCTAACTAATACAGATATGATATTTAATGAGAGAAATAAGCTGTTTTCAAAGGGATTAATCATAACAACTATTATTTTTGCAGTTGCTCATATCCTTACTACTAATGTTAGAAATGCAGTCTATCTAGGAGCTATTTTTCTTGTTTTAGGATTGATTTATAAGTATTCTAATAACATTATAGGTCCAGCTATAGCTTGGACGATGATAAACGGAACGATATGGTTTGTATCTCAAATGTTTTGGGTATAATGTAATATACATTTTTTAACACGTTTTTAATATTCATGATGTAAAGACATTATTAAATAGGCAAGACTAGAAATATAAATATTCTAATTCTCTATACTTCAATAAGAGAAAAATCTAAAAATATCTTAATTTACTTAATTTATTATTGATGTCTTTCGTATTCAATTTTACTCCTGATAGATTTGTAAATTCGATATTCATGAATATTGGATTCGTATATTTTTTTTTATTTTATTTTTTTTTTTTCTATAATTAAATCAGAAATAATTATTTCTAACATACTCTTCTTTATACATCTCATTATCAATTAGATAATGGTCATATAAATCAGAAGCCTCATCAATTGATTCAATTCCATCATAATTTTCTATATTTGTTTCAGGAATGACGATAAACAATCTTTTACAATAGTTAAATCTCTTTCCATTAACAAATATTACAGTATATTTACCTTCTAATCTAAGTAAAATGTATTTATTTACCTTAAATTCTGTATCATTCATTTTCTACTCAATTATAATATGGAAGATATATAAAGAAAAATACCTAGTAGAACGTCCATAAGTACCATAAAATAGGATCAAAATCTTTTCTTTAAAAGAAAAAAATCAAAAACAATTTCTACTAATAAATTACGCAATTAAAAAAAACTATAGAATATTATATTTTAGAAAAATATGTTAGATTAATATGGTGTCTTATGATACTTATTTAGGTTTTAAATATAAATACAGAACTGTTTCTGTTAATAAGAAATTTGTTATCTCCATTTTTATTTCATATTTTATATTTATTCTAATTCGTTTTCCTCAATTTTTTTAAAACTATATTTCGATTTATCTTGTGGAATAATATAACTCCCTCCTTGGGGATCTATTATTTTTAAAGTGAATTTAAATTGCCCATCCATTGCTTTTTTCAGGTTCTCAAAAAGCTCTTCTATTTCGGTTATTTCGGGATCATTCTTTTCAAGATTATTTTTATAAATTGAGACAGCACTTTCAAATCTAAATAATATACCTTCTACGTTTGTATAATAGAAATCTGCTCTTGGACCTGGTTCTACTATTAAATCTAATTCTGGAATTTCTAACTTACCGGCTGGCGAACGATATATTTTAGATTTGAGATCATTTTCGTTTGTTACTTGTAAGGTCATCATTCCTGGTTCCATGTTTGTAGTTAAAGGAATTATATCATTTTTATGAAAATTACAAGTATTGCATTCAAATTTTAATATAAGCATTTTATCTCCATCTGGCAGATCATAAATGCTTTTTATAATATCAATTATTCCTTCTTGACATGAAGGACATTTAAAAGAATAAATTATACGATTGTTTTTCTTCTTATTAAGCATAAGATTATTTCCTAATTCAAATTATATTAAATTTAGATGATAGAGTTCTAAGATTTCTCTAAATCGATTTAAAATGATACGTTTATGAAAATAAATTAATTATTATAACAATTATTATTATAAATTCTATATTATTGTTTCATATTGTAGTTATATAAGTAAAATCAATAGAACTTTTATTCATTGTGCCTTTATTGGACATATTGCAATCAATAGAAAGAAAGAATAGTTAGTTGAATAAATTGTCAAGCAATGAAAAGATTGTAGAAATATCAATGCATTGTAGAGGTGGTCAAACTTGTATCACTGCAAGCCAGTTATTAGCCGAAATGGCATTTGAAGAAGGTTTTAAAGATACAATCGCGATCCCAATAATAGGTGCTGAAAGAAGGGGTGCTCCAATACAGGCATTCACAAAAATTTCTAAAAATATGCAAATTAAAACATATGACAGTGTAGTGAATCCAGATTATATATTTATGTTTGACACTTCATTATTAGATATTCCAAGGATAAAAAACTCAATAAAGGAAGGAGTAACGCTGATAGTTAATAGCCCAGATCCTATAGATACAAGCGATTTCCCTAATAACATAAAGATCTTTCTTGTTGATGCAACAGGAATTTGCATTCACAAAAATTTCATGCATGCTAGTGGGCCAATTCTTAATATTCCTATGTTAGGGGCTTTTGGGAAGATAACTGGGTATTATAACCTTGAAACAATGGAAAAAGTAATTAAAAAAGAATTTGGAGAAAATAGATTAGAAAAAAATATGAGCGTTGCTAAAGACGCCTATGAATCTGTAAGAGAGATGTAATTATGTCTAAATCTAAAAAATGGAAAAAAATTAATAAATCAGTAAAAGAACGTCCTAAAGTTCAAGAATATAAAAATTGGGAAGAATTATCACCGATTCCAATTTCATTACCAATCGATGGAAATATTGGCACTACGGGTGATTGGAGGACATTTAGGCCCATCATAAAAGAAGAATGTAACAAGTGTGGAATATGTTGGATGTATTGTCCAGAAGGTGTAATTAAAAAGAGGGAAGATGGTACATTTGAAATTAATTTGAAATATTGCAAGGGTTGTGGGATATGTGCTAGTGAATGTCCTACAAAAAATATAGAAATGGTAAGAGAGAGTGATATAAAAAATGATTGAAGCTCAAGAAGATTTTATGCAAAAAAGAGAAACTATTATAATTAAAGGAAATGAAGCGGCTGCGTATGCTGCAAAATCAGCACGAGTTCAAGTAATAAGTGCCTACCCAATAACTCCTCAAACAACAGTTGTTGAAAAATTATCCGAATTTGTGGATAATGGAGAAATGCCAGGGACTCAATACATAAAAGTAGAATCAGAACATAGTGTTTTTGCATCTGTAATAGGGGCAAGTAAAGCAGGAACTCGAACCTTCACTGCTACATCTGGCCAAGGAATATTTTATGCACATGAAATGATTCATTGGGCTGCAGGAGCTAGACTTCCTATTGTTGTTGCTATTGCCTCACGAGGACCGGCACCACCATGGAATATTTGGGCAGATTTTACGGATGTGTTAAGTCAGCGGGATACAGGATGGATGAGTGCCTTTTGTGCGACACATCAAGAAATATATGATGAAATTCTAATGTCATATAAAGTTTGTGAAGATCATGATATTCTTTTACCCAAATTTGTGGCTTATGGAGGATTCATACTTTCACACACTTCAAAACCAGTTATTCTCGAAGATCAAGACCTTGTAGATAATTTTTTACCTCCATTACCAAATGAAGAAGGTTGGCCCCATATCTGGATGGATCCAAAAAGACCAATGATGTTTGGAAATCTTATCATGCCTT
>CAZBNW010000137.1:0-6058 GCA_964493385.1 uncultured archaeon
TCCATTAATAATTTTAACAAGTTCATTTTTTTCGAAATTAGGTTCTTTAAAAATCTTTACTTGATCATCCCAAATTACAATTCGAGCATCTCCAGTAGCATCATGTAATAGAAAAGAGCCTACAAAACCCTTACTTCCATCATTTTTTTTAAAGCTATTAACATTATAGATATCTTTGATTCTACCAAATAATGTTATGTTTTTCATATTTTGAGTAATATCAGAAATAAAAATTTCAATATCTTTTAAAAGATCTTTATTTTCATTTTTTATGTCAACTCCCAACTCTTTAGCTATGATAAACAAAGCACCTTCATCAGAAATTAAACCTTTTAATTCATTTTTCTTATCTTCAACTAAATTCTGAATCTCCTTTCTTGTTAAACCAGTATCCTCAATTATTTTATTAACATAAACCTCCGTTTTCATTTCAATCACAATAATAAAAAAATTGTTCGAGTTTTAAAAATATTTTAGTAGGGATTATTTAAAAAAAAAATTATTTAATTGTAATTAAAAAAAGATATTCTTTTAAAATTAAAGAGTATTAAATAAAGGTAATTTTTCAAATCAATTGAATTGAGTTTATTAGAAGGAGATAATTGATATTCAAATTGAATGTAAGAATTCAATTTAATCAATTTTTATTGTTGTAAATGAAAAGATTTAAAATAATACCGGTAATCGATATTTTAAATTCTAGGGCAGTTCATGCCAAAAAGGGGGAAAGGGCCAAATACAAACTGTTAAAATCTTCTTTATTTCAAACATCTAATCCTGTAGAAATAATCCACATTATTAAAAACAAATTTGATTTTGACGAATTCTATATCGCAGATTTAGATTCCATTATAAAGCAAACCCCAAATTTCCAAATATTAAAAGAAGTTTTAAACATTTCAGATATAGAAGTAATATTGGATCCTGGAATTGCAGACTTAAAAGATATTTTACAGTTTTCTAAATTCAAAATTAAAAGTTTAATTTTAGGACTAGAAACTATAAAAAATTATGAAATTATTAGTCACGGTGTACAAATTTTAAGTCAAGATAAAATCATAGTTAGTATTGATATGTATAAAGGGCAGATTCTATCGAATGCTAAGTATATAAAAAATCAAAAACCCTTAAGAATAATAAAAAAAATTGAATCTTTAGGTATTAAAAATATAATTCTTTTAGATTTATACAGGGTAGGTCAGAAAATTGGAGGAATTCCTCCTATGTATCTGGATATTTTGCAAAATTTTAATGGACATATTTTTGTCGGCGGGGGTATAAAAGACAATAGTGATATCTTAAAATATAAAGAAAATGACTTTTCTGGTGTATTAATAGCAACAGCTTTATATGATGGAACGATTAATATTGAAAAATTAAAAAATTTTCACTAATTTAAAAAACTTAATCTATAAAAATTACACCGGTACTTGAAACATTTAATGATTTTTTACATACTGGACATGTATGTTTCATCCTAACCCAATCTGTTAAATGATCTTTATGTGCTTTTGCTTCACAAATAGGGCATCCTGTGACTTCATCAAAGATTTCTATATTTTTTCCACATACAGAACATTTAGTTTTTGATGCCGTAGATATTTTTACTAATTCTTTTTTAATATCTAATGTTACATTCTCAGTATTCTCAGCAGTTGGATTAATTTGCTTCAATTCATCTCTTGTGTCGACACAAAATATGGATCCTTCTGTATCATCCTTCTTATTCCCAATCCAGACTACTTTACCCTTAAAATAACTTGACCCCTGATCCTCTAATGTTAAATTTAATCTTCGATCTTCCATGACATAAGTTTGTATAACTTTAGTGTATTTTAAGCCTAAATGTGAAGATAATTGTTTCACTACTTCTATCGGTTCTTTAAATACTTCATTCGTAATATCCACTTTTGTGATTTCCTTAGGTGACATAATAAACTCTTAATCTTTTTTTTATATTTAATAAAAATGTATTAATTTAAATTTTTATATAAAATTATACAAAAATAAATATTTTGGATTTCTTTGTTCCTAATATAAAATCAAAAATTTGATCGATCTTTCTCTTAATTAATAATATTAAAATCATAGGAAAAATAGTGGTATTAATCTCGTTAATTAATCAAAATGAGTCAATTTTCTAAATTTAAATCCTAAATAAGTTTTTTAATATTTTTACATTATATTTGATACACAATGTCCCATAAAATCAGACTTTTAATTAGCCCTAGAACGATTGAAGAAGCGAAAATTGTTATTGCTAATCAAGTAGATTATGTTGATTGTAAAAATCCAGAAGAGGGATCATTAGGAGCAAATTTTCCGTGGATTATTAAAGAAATGAAGAGTTTAATTCCTCCTGAGAGTTCTCAATTATTGAGTGCTACAATCGGTGACTTTCCAAATCTACCTGGTTCTGCCTCGCTAGCGGCTTTAGGAGCGGCTGTATCAGGCGCAGATATAATAAAAGTTGGATTAAAAGGCCCAAAAGACGAGAAAACAGCAATAAAATTAATGCAAAAAGTTGTTAAAGCAGTAAAAGATTATAATGATAATATAAAAATAGTTGCTGCCGGATATGCCGATCGAAGAAGAATGAATTCATCTCCAGAATTTATGAGCATCCCTACTATTGCATCAGAATCTGGTTCTGATATTGCTATGCTTGATACATATATTAAAGATAAAATGGGATTATTCAATTTCTTAACAATAGATCAATTAATTCAATTTAAAAATAAAGCAGATGACTTAGATCTCGAAATAGCATTAGCTGGAAATTTAAGGAAAAAAGATATACCCTCAATAAATTATATTTCTCCAGATATAATAGGAGTAAGATCAGTCGTATGCGAAGGTTATGATAGAAATAATGGATCAATTAAAGAACAATTAATTGAAGAGCTAAAAACGGAATTGTACAAAAAATGTCAAGAATGCATAAAAACCTCTTGAAAAAAAGAATCATTTATTTTTATTATAATCTAAAAAATTGAGTTATATATATCATATCCAGATATGCAATAAAATCTGTGATTTTAAACTTATTATTAAAAATCAATCATAACTTTTTATTGATATTAATACTAATTTAGAATTATGTATAATAAAGAATTGGGAATAATTGGGATTGGAAAAATTGGTACAGCTCTATTAAAAAGATTAATACATACTAAAACAATTGAAGAAAACAAAATCATTATTTATGATATAGATGAAACTCGCCTTAAGGAACGATCCCTTGAATTTAATGTAGATCCTGCAAAAAACAATGCAGATCTAGTTAAATCTTCAAAATATATATTAATCGCGGTCATTCCGCAAGTAATTAATAAGGTTTTACAAGAAATAAGTTCAGTTATAACTGAAAAGCAAACTTTAATCTCAATAGCAGCAGGAGTTTCGTTAAATCACATAAATAATTTTATTGATAAAAATATAGGATTGATAAGGGTTATGACAAATGTTCCTGCTCTCATAGGAGCTGCTGCTACAGTAATTGCTTGTAATAATAATGTAAATCAACAAGAATTAGAGTTTGTAAAAAAAATTTTTAAAGCAGTTGGGATGGTTGTTGAATTAGAAGAAAAACATTTAGATGCAGTTACAGGCTTATCTGGAAGTGGTCCAGCATATATTTTTATAATTATTGAAGCTCTTGCAGATGGAGGTGTAAAAATGGGTCTATCAAGAGAAGTTGCACAAAAATTAGCAGCTCAGACAGTATTAGGTGCAGCAAAATTATTATTAGAAACAAGTAAACATCCTGGAGAATTAAAAGACATGGTTGCCACACCAGGAGGGACAACAATAACAGCAATTCACGAAATTGAATCAGCAAAACTGAGAGCAACATTAATCAGAGCCGTAGAAGCAGCTACAATCAAATCAAAATCCTTAAACTCATCAAACTAAATTTTAACTAAACTTTTAGAATTATTTCATTTCTTCTTTAATAAAATAGACTTATTTTCGTGTATTGATGTAAAATAAATATTAATTTCTGGTTTATAGGATTCAAGAATATCTAATACTTCCTTTTCATTTCCTTTTCTGCATATCGCATAAACCGAACGACCTATTTGATTCATACTAGCGCCAATAATGTTTAATTTGTTTAAACTATCCATTAATTCTTTTATTTTAAGTAATTCAAGAATTTCAAGAATTTCTGTATTTTTTACGAATTCAATAGAAGTATCAATAAATGTTTTAATATTTGGTTTTTTAATCAATTTCTTCAGAGCTTTTCTACCAGCTTCTTTAATTTTTAAACTTAAGATTGGATCTGTTAAAATTGATTTTGTATGAATGATTCCAAATGAACCACATATAATTTTTAAATTTTGTGGTATTTTAATTCTTTCATATACACATGGGAATCCCGATTCTTTCAATATACCCATTCCCCCATTTACTTGACCACAAACAGTTCCTAAGCCTGTTCGATTCACAACTTCAGCAATATGAGCTATCTTCCCCTTTTCGTGATATGATAATTTTAAATTTAACAAATAATCTAAACCATATATGGTTCCTAATGCTCCAGAACCGCTAGCACCATACCCACATCCAACTGGCAAATCAAAAAAATGATTGATTCTTATTTTATAGGATTTTTTGATATATTTTTTAATATAATCGATAATATAATATGTAGTTTCTGCCTCCTGATTTACTTTTTTACCATTGATATAAATCTCTGCTTCAAGTTCATACTTACTATCAAGATTTTGAGTAATAATTTCTGTTTTTCCTACTGTGTTAACACAAAAACCCGCACCTCGAGAACCGATTCTCTCTGGATCCTTGATCTTCACACCATTAATTTTATCAACTATCTCGAAAAATCCAGATATTCTATGAGGTACTTCAACTATTACTTTTTTAATTCTTTTAGACATAAATCTAATGAAACTTAATTTATCTAATCAACTATATATTAATACAAAATATTATGAAAATATTATGAAAGGAAAAAGTGTAATCAAAATCGGTGGATCATTATTATTTACTGAGAATAAAAAAATTGATAAAGAAAAGATTCAGAATTTCTGCCGAATCTTTAAAAATGTGAAATATTCTGGATCTCATGTTATTGTTTGCGGCGGTGGAAAAATCGCAAGGGAATATATAAATGCAGTAAGATCATTTCATGGAAATGAAGCATTATGTGATACATTTGGCATCGATCTGTCTAGAATAAACTCCAAATTAATAATTTCTTCTTTTCAAGATTTCGCCTACCCATTAGTTCCAAAATCAATAGACGAGCTTTCTACAGCATTACTCTTTGGAAAGATCATAGTTATGGGAGGCTTACAACCAGGACAATCTACAACGTCGGTTGCTCTTGAAGTGGCGGAGTTTATAGGAGCTGAAGAACTAGTGATTCTTACAGATGTAGAAGGGATTTATGATAAAGACCCAAAGAAATTTGATAATGCTAAATTGTTAAGAAGCTTAACTTATGCTGAATTACAAGAAATCATTATTAAATCATCTGGAGATACGCAAGCAACAGCGGGAGAATATCGTATATTTGATGCCGTTTCTTTACAAATATTAAAAAGAAGTAGGATCAAAATCAGAGTTATGTCTGGTAAAGATCTAAAAGAATTTGAAAAATATTGTAAAGGTGAAAAGGATATATTTTGTACTATAATTTCTGATTAAAAATATTTAACAAATTATTTTAATCTTCAAAATTTAACTATCCTATAATAACCGTTTTAAGATCGAGTTAAAAAAATGTCTCAAACTTCATGGAAAGATCAAATTAAAAAAAAATGGGGGCCTCACAGCCATTGTCCGATTTGTAGCAAAGCAATGCCAACAGATAAAAAATTTTGTAGCCAAGCTTGTAGGGATAATTATCTTGAAAAAGAGAGGAAACAGAAGAAAAAAGGAAGATTACAATGCATATTTTTAATAGTAATGTTAGTTGTAATGTTTCTAGTATTGATTTTACCAGGATTTTTTGCTGGTTAAAATTTATGGAAAAAAATCGAATACTAATTTTTATGAATATTTTTCATATACTTTTTTTATGTAATTA
>CAZBNW010000138.1:0-2882 GCA_964493385.1 uncultured archaeon
AATGGGAGTAGAAAAAGCAGTTATCTTCAATTTAGATGAAGAAACTCCCAGCGGTATCGCAGGACTTCCAAATGATTATTATGCTGAAATTGTGAGACAATTTCCTGATAAATTCATAGGATTTGCTGGTATTGATCCGCTAAAAAAAAAGAAGGCAATACAAGAAATTAAAAGATCATATGAATTAGGTCTAAGAGGCGTAGCTATTAGACCATTTATGTTTCAAATCGCACCTACCCATAAAAAAATGTATCCAATTTATTCTATATGTGTAGAACTTGATATTCCTATATGGTTTCATATGTCTATTAATTATTCAACTAATACAATGGAAGTTGAACGCCCAATTTATCTAGACGTTGTTGCTCAAGACTTTCCTGAATTAAAAATGATTGCTGGGCATGGAGGATGGCCATGGGTAAATGAAATGGTTGCTGTCGCGTGGCGTAATCCAAATATTTATATTGATATCGCATCTTACCTTCCGAAATATATCGGTATGAAAGGAACAGGATGGGAACCTCTTATACATTTTGGGAATTCTGTTTTACAGGATAAAATTCTATTTGGCTCCACTTGGCTTTTTATGGGAATGACAATAAAACAACTGGCAGATGAAGTCATGAAATTGCCTTTAAAGGAAGAAGTTAAAAAAAAATGGCTCTATATTAATGCGGCACGGCTTTTTGGTATTGAATAAGCAAAAATTGAATAACAATAAACTTTATTTTTAGCTCTTATCTAACCTTATTAAAATATATTTATGTTTTTATCAAATGTCAGAAGATTTAAAAACTTGGCACGCTCCCTGTGGAATTTATTGTAAGAGATGCCCAGGTGTAAAAGCTTATGAATGTAAAGGGTGTAGAGAACAAAAAGGGCAAATCTACAAACTTCCTGTATGCAAAACATATGAATGTGTCACAAGTAAAGGCTACGAATTTTGTTATGAATGTACTGATTTCCCTTGTGAAATGTTGCAACCTATTGTAAATTTTGAAATTTTTGTACCTCATAATTCTAAAGTGTATAATTCAATTATGATACAAAAATTAGGTCTAAAGGAATGGAATAAAATCTGTGATGAGAAAACTGCACTTTATTACCAAGGAAGGAAGGTCAAATATGGAGGGGACCCTCTCACTTTAGAGAAAAAGGACCCAAACATATATAAAAAAAAGAAAAAAGAAGACTAAAACCAGTAATCTATCGTCGCATTCTTTAAAGGAACTTTTTTCTTAGGTTTACGGGGCTTCCACTTTAACAACCTATTTTCAGGCAAGTAAGGATGCTGAACAAGGGTATATTCCATATATCGTTCGTCATCATTTATCATTACTAGCACATTTCCAAAATGAGAAAGAATTTTTCCCCCCTTCGGTCTGAAAAGGGAATGTTCGTGTAAAGGTGCTGTTATAATAATGAGGGGTTTTGTTTTCCAGAGTATTTGTTTAATTCCATCTATTGTTCCCAGCAGATCTTCAAAAGTCTGTTTTTCATAGCCTTCAAACAGAGTTGTAATCCCAGAGATTAACACAACTTTCACATCTTCAAGTGTGGAAAGTCTATTCTCCAAGATTTCAACCATCTGATCCCATGTAAATGCTCGTGAAATAAGAATGTTTTCTAACACTTTCCGGGGGGATAGATTTTGTGACACCGCAAACTTGCTTACATTATAAGGATTAAACCGATTGTTTCCATCAATAAAGGCGACTCTAATACCTTCTCCAAACCCTCCATTGCTAAAATCTTTTTGGGCAATAACAGCCGTTGTTAATAAAATGTTGGTTGTTAGCTTCTTGTCTCCATAGAGTAAATACACTAAATCTCGATGAAACCCCCCAGAAAGCAACTCGTCTAGTGTGGTATCCCCGCTTGAAATGAGTGGAAAATTATTGTTCCTTTTGAATAGCTTAAGTCCTGAGTCAAACGTCATCATATGAAGTAACGATTCTTCAAAATAAAACAAAGATACACCGACAATTTTCTGAAATACACGCAATTTCTCCATAGTCTAGAATTATCATTTCTTTTTTTGAGAAAAAGTATTCTTTTAAGAGTAAGACGGTTTCATGGAGACAGAGAGGGGTAATTAAAAGTAAAAATAAAGTAAAGAAAAGTTTTAATGGTGATTAATGCCCGACGATATCTTCCAATTAACTCCTACTTTCTAATATTTTTTCGTGTAAAATTTGAAAATCTTTTTCTGGTACTCTATCCTTTAAGTCTTCTCTTAAAATAATTTTAATTGCATCATTAGGACATCTTGAAACGCAAACACCACATCCTATGCACCAATTAGTATCAATTATAGCAATATCATCCTCTAGTTTAATTGCGTTTGCCGGACAAATCTCTATGCAATTACCACAACCAACGCAATCCTCAAAAGATGTTTCACGAATGAAATAAGTGGCAATTATTTCATCTCGAGGTATTTTTCTTCGTCGAATTCTTCCTAAATTCCAGCAAGAACAACCACAACAATTACAATTCTGTTGCACGTTATCAATAGCATTATCAGTGAAATGAACCAGTCCCGCTTCTGAAGCTTTCCTGCTAATTTCTAATGCTTCATCAACGCTTACTTCTCTTGCAAAACCTTTATCAATTATAAAACGTGCTAAATCATTAAATTTCATACAAACTTCCATAGGATGTCCGCATTCTCTATCTATTAATTTCATAGATTGGCGACATATACAGTGGGCTACGGCAATAACATTAGCTTTTTTTATAATTTCTTTCATAACTTGATAAGGCAAGATCGCCTGTGTATCTGGTTCGACTGTCTCGTCTACAGGGATGTATCTAAAAGGAATAGGATTAGTACTATAAGATTCTTTCGTCACTTCTGTATTAAAATACTTGAGTACTTG
>CAZBNW010000138.1:2982-6015 GCA_964493385.1 uncultured archaeon
TGAAATTTGATTGTAAAATTTTAAGTAAATCTTCTCTAGGTGGACACATCATTCCCATTGATGATAAGTGGTCCATTAACTGTTCATAAATATCTTGTGTTGTCATAATAAATTGATCAATCTCCTTTAATTTTTTATCTTTATCTTATTTCTTTTTTAATTTTTATTAGTTTCTCTATCAACGATGGAAACTACTTTTGGAAGTACATCCCCAATTTTTTCATGGATAACAACCTCAGATGCTGAATCCATGTCAGTTTCTTGAATGTTAATTATCGCGAGTTTTGCCCCCATTGACAATAATTTTTGAGGATAGAACGCAACTGGATAAACCACAAGGGAAGACCCAAGAACAAGTAATAAATCACAATCAACAATCATTTTATCTGCCGCTTCAAGTGTTTTAGATTCAAGTGGTTCACCGAAAAAAATCGCATTTGGTTTTAATACTCCAGAGCATTTCTCACAGGAAGGAGAATAATTTCCTTCTAATACTTGATTTACCATGAAACTTATTTGATATATTTGTCCGCAACTCATGCATTTTGCTTCATAAGCATTTCCGTGGAATTCAACAATGTTTTTTGTCTTTGCTTTATGATGCAATCTATCAATGTTTTGAGTAAGAACTCCTTTTAACTTCCCTAGTTTTTGAAGTTTTGTCAATGCTTTATGCCCCTTATTTGGTCGTGCTCTAAAAATAGCCTTACCTGTCTCTAACATAAATTCTAAATTTTTTGCGGGATTCGCCACATACGAATGTATCGAAGCAAATTCATAAGGATCTACCTTTTTCCATAATCCGGTACCGGGTGACCGGAAGTCCTGTATGCCACTTTCTGTAGACATTCCAGCTCCAGATAATACAACTATATTTTCTGAGTTTAAGATTAAATTAGCTAGTTCCTCAATTTTTTCTTCTAAACTGGACATTAATTAAATGCTCCAAAAAGTAATTAATAAAAAAAAGAACGGCATTATTTGAAGTTATAGAGTATAATATTATATTAAATAAAAGAAATTTTGATTAAAAATCAACATTTTAATTTTATAAATACAATTTACTACCTAATATATGGTGTATGATATGACCAAAGTAGTTGTTGTTTCTACAAAAGATCGTGTTTATGGTGTAAATAAATCCTTGGAGTTATTAGGTGTCAATCCTGTTAAAGATAAAAATGTAGTTTTCAAACCAAATTTTAATACTGCTGATCCTCCTCCTGCTTCAAGCTCAATGGAGACCATAAAGCAACTCATCATTAAGCTAAAAGAAATGGGTGCAAAATCCATTATAATTGCCGAACGAAGTGGTCCAGTTAATACTGCTGAAACATTTAAGAAAAAAGGATTATATAAATTAGCAAAAGAAATAGATTTTAAGATTGTTGATTTAACTGATGTACCAAAAGAAGAATATGTCTTGAAAAAACCTGAAGATTGCCATTGGAAAGATGGATTTCTTTTTGCTAAAATTTATGATGATGCAGAATGCATTGTTGAAACCTGTTGTCTAAAGACTCATAGGTATGGTGGGCATTTTACTTTATCACTAAAGAACGCAGTAGGATTAGTGCGTAGAGATTACATGCCTGAGTTGCACTCTTCCAAATATCAAAGGGAAATGATTGCGGAAATTAATACCGTATATAAACCCGACTTAATTATTATGGATGGTATTTTTACTTTTGTAGATGGTGGCCCAATGAACGGTACTCGAAAAAAAGCAAATGTCTTTGTAGCAGGTACAGATAAGGTAGCAATTGATGCTGTTGGAGTTGCTCTGTTACGAATTCTTGGGACAACCCCAGAAGTAACCAACGGATCAATTTTTGAGCAAGCACAAATTAAAAGAGCAGTAGAACTAGGAGTAGGAATAACATCACCAGACGAAATTGAATTTATAACTGATTCTGAAGAAACTGAAAAATTAGTTATACAAATCAAAGAAAAGCTTAAAGAATGACTGAGTATTTGTTACAGCTCTAATCGAGGAAAAAAAAGATACTAACTAAATTAGTAATTTGTCTATTATGAAAAAATCGTTAATTTTACTAGATTTTCGATATTCTGATCTAGATAGATCATTTGTATAATATCCTAAAAAAGTGAAGTAAAAAAAATAATTTAATAACGATTATTTTTATTTATTGAATATAATATAATATTATTAATATTGCTCAAACATGCAAAATTCATCGTTTTAGATTAGTAAAAAGATTAAAATGATGGATGGAACCATGGATTGAGTTAAAATAATTAACCAGAACGGTGAAATGGTAAAATTTCTGCTACCAAATCATTTATTTATAAAGTTTGTGTCGTAGGTGACGGTGGAGTAGGAAAAACCAGTATGGTATTAAGATATTGTGAAAATTCTTTCAAAGAAAATTATATTATGACTATTGGATCCAACTTTTCAACAAAACAAGTTGAATTAGAGGAATATCCAAATTATCTCGTTAAGTTACAATTATGGGATCTCGCGGGACAGAAGCACTTTAGCTTCGTACGTCCACCATTTTACCGTGGAGCAACTGCAATCGTATATGTTTTTGATCTTACACGAAGGAGTTCATTTCAAAATATTTTAGATTGGAAAATTGAAGTAGAAAAGGTAATTGGTGATGGTAAGCCAAGTGTTTTAGTAGGGAATAAAACTGATTTAGCAGAACAGGGGAATAGAGAAGTTGGGGAAGGAGATGGTGAAGCATTAAAAGATGAAATAAAAGCGATAGCCTATTATGAAACAAGCGCTAAATATGATGTCAAAGTTGAGCCGGTATTTAAGAATATAACTTTAGCAATATTGGAACGCATCAAAAAGATTTAACTTTTTATTTGTTATAAACATTAAATTAAAATTCTTTAAATTATTTTAAATTACTAAATTCAATCTATTTTTAACTAAAGAATAAGGAAGGTTATAATTTGTATGTTTGCTGGAACGGGTAGAGCTTACGATCGCGCACTTACTGTTTTCAGCCCGGAGGGGCGCCTATTTCAAGTTGAGTACGCGTTAGAAGCAGTTAG
>CAZBNW010000139.1:0-6013 GCA_964493385.1 uncultured archaeon
CTATAAGCCCTAGCGATTTCTTTTATTTTCTTCTCAAGATATTTATTAGTCATAAACTCTCTTCTTTGAGTAAATAAACCCTTGATTTTTCCAGTTTTAATTAACTCATGAAGACTTTTTCTTGCTAATTCTACAGCAATTTTTAGTTTTGAAGCAAGCTTTGAGAGCTCAAATAATCCCATTTTTTTTGAATAGCTTTTTATATCCTTATAAATTTGATCAGCAGTAATAACTTCATTTCCACGATCTGCGAAAAAGCCGTTTATTGCTTTTGCTCTCATTAAATTAACACAAAAGGATTTAATAAGTTCCTTTGGAATATTAAACTTATTGGAAAGATCTTTCAATGAAACCCTGCCTTTAGTCTTGATTTCTTTTATTAAATTGTCCATTATATGCTGCTGAGTATAATAAATCTTTTTATCTAATGAAAATGAACCTTTTATTTGAAACTGATTAATTAACTTGTAAATCACCTTTATAGCAATCTCAGAACTCATATCGAGCATTACCCCTAAATCTGCCACATTAATTATTCCTTCATCCTGAATCTTCGATAAAATTTTTTCACGCATTTCCGAAGATATATAATAAAAAATCTGATTCTTTTGATCAATAATTCCATAGATTCGTTCTTCTTCCATATATTTATTAATAAATTTAATCATTTGTCCTGCAGAAATATTGAAGGAATTCATAATAGTTGAAAAGTTAGTAAGTGGAGCTATTTTTAATAAATCCAAAAAACATTTAGGACAAACTTCCCTTCCTACTATATGTCTTAACTTCTTACTACATAAGATAAGCCTATTTCCTTTAATAAGATTATATCTTAATGCCTCTCTTGCGAGTTTTTCCTTTGAAGGAAAAAATAATCCAGGGGTTTTTAAATATGAGTTCCATGCTTCTGGGCATTTAGGATTTGTACACTCTAAATAATATTGCCCAGATGATAACCTTTCTAATCTTAATAGATGTTTACATACAGGACATCCACTATTTTCTACAACAGTGCATTTATAATTCCTTTCTATAGCTTTTACTTTTGAATAAAAAAGATTATGTTTTTTGCATTCATGTGTTTCTGTTGTTGCTATATGATTAATACAGAAACTGGATTTACATCTCTCACACGTAAAATCGATTTTTTGGCTTTCACAGAATAAACATTTCATAATTTGAAATATTTTTTTAAATCTTGAGTCTATAATATATTAAAAAAAATTCTCGCTTAATATTTTTTATATAGACCAATTTTATTGTTTTAATAACAATGGAATTATCGATGGATTTTTAAATTTTTTATTTCAATCTAGAAGACTTCTTTAAAAATAGCTATAGGTTTACCTCTGGGAAGACCCGAATCCTTAGAAAGGATAAGATCATAACAACAGCATTAAAGGCAATTATAATTAATATCATAAAAATTAAAATCCAATTCTTTTTTCTTTCTTTAGATTTAATGATTTGAGATGTTCCATGTTTCGCTAAAGCTAAGGGAAATAATCCTATAAATGTACCTAATGAAAAATAAAATACAGTAAAAATTCCATCAATAAAACCCAATCCACCACTTAATGAAAATGTTAAACATTGGGAATATATGATAAATTCAAAGATACATGGAGCAAATCCCGCTAAAATTCCAAAGAGATATGGTGTCTTTTTCTTTTCCCAATTAAATTGAAATATCTCATCCTTATATTTTGAATGGGGCATATAGCCTTTTATCATGATGAAAAACAATAGAATAAATCCAGCAAACATAGAGCTAAGAGCTCCAAAAAAATTAATCGTGTAAACTTCAGGAATTATCCCTGGGATCAAAAACTGCGGAATAAAACTAATTAGAATAGTCCCAATGGCAATTATCATATTAGAAGATATTAATCCTAATCCATAAAGCATTAATATAAACACACTTTTTTTAGGTGTTTTTGATATACCAAAAGACCAAAAAAAGAATATTGCTTTATCTTCGCATGGAATAAAAGTATGAAGAATTCCCAAAAGAAATGCAGGAGCAAAAATCAATAATAATGGCGGCGGATAAAATTCTAACATTTTCTTATGAATTTCTAGTTCGTTTAATAATTATACGAATTTTTGTTCTGTTAATATATTCTTAATGATCATATTTAGAACTTTTTATTATAAATATGTTTAAAATATTTAAGATGACAGATCAACTCTTTTGATCGTTTATATCTCCTGTTACGCAAAATTTACTTGAACCATAAAATAATATCAATAAAAAGACAGTACTTGCGAAATTAAAGGGAAACCAATTTTGTGTAATAAACCAAATTCCGATAAATCCCAAATCAAAAAAACTAAAGAAGAAAAAGCTGGGTTTTACATAATTTTTCGTTATTTCGGAATTTCTAGGCAAATAAAATATCAATAATACCAAAAGTGGAGTTAAAGCTAAAAGATGATGAGTCCAAGAGTCATAATAAACAAGTAACATAATCAAAATACCAAATAAATAAGCAAAAACAATAGTATGACTATTACTCCTTCGGAAAATATACATAAGAAATCCTATTCCCCCAATAATGAATAAAATCAGTAGAAGTATTAATAATGGATTATAGGAGATATTATAGAAAATATAAAAGTTTATTATTATCTTAGTTAGACTAAATGAGTGATTTAAAATAATTGGTTCCTCACCAGTAAAATTAGTTGCTAAAAAGCCCTCCCATAATTTTGGATATAGAAGAAATAAAAAAAGATTTAATGATAAAGGCAAAATTACTCCAATTATTCTAATTAAACTTCTTAAAATATCAAATTTAAATTTTCTTTGTTTATCTTCGAATTTTAAAATCAATAAGAAGGGAATCATAAAAATAGTAATTGGTTTTATTAACACACTAATTCCTAAAATAAAGCTCGATAAGAAATCCCATTTAAGACTCTCACGTGTTAAAAACAGGAAAAGTGATAATAAAATTAGTAGAGTGATATATAAATTAATTTGACCTAAAATGTAATTAAAGAGGTTTGGTAAACTCATTAGAAATAAACTAATATATAAGATTATTCTTTTATCCTCTCTTTCATGGTCTTCTCTTCTAATATAAAGGATTATTTTATATAGAAGTATACAGATTAAAATGTTTAGTAACAAATTAATGAAATTAAATAAAATAAAACCCAAATCGAAACCTACTAAGTAAAAAGGTACAAAAAAAATAGCTGAAATTGGAAAATATCTAAATGGCCATAAATAATTGGCCCTATTATAAAGATCATTGATATCATGAATAAAAACTTCACCTACCTTGTAATAAACCAAAAAATCATTTTGCTCTCTAAAAAATATTAGCGTTAAAACCATTGATAATATAAAGTAAAATCCATGAATTATTATAGCAAATCGAAAAATCTTGTGCTCCCATAGCGCCCCAAATCTACTTTTTATTTTTACCAAATAAGTATTCAAATTCATCCTCTAATAACCATTCTCTTATTTAAGGATATTTCTTGTTTTTCTTTTTTTAACAATATAAAAAATGATACTGAGAGAAATAATAGTTGTTAAACCAATTAATGTTGGTATTACATAAAAAGGTAAGAAGTCAAGTGAAATATCAACAATGACTATATTACTCTTAATATATAGTTTATAAGAATTTAGTAATCCATGATCATTGTAGATAGCAATTATTTGTATATCTTTTGATGGAAATCCCGGTAATATCTCATCTTTTCTAATTTCAACATTTAAAGTTGGTAAAACCCTATTATCTACATCATACCACTCATTTAAACTTAATCCTCCCATATATTCTCCTACAGGAACAGGAAACAAGAACGGGACGAAAGATGAATATTGTGAGAAATTCAATTTTTGAGAGTAATCACTTTGATTTGAGAAATAATCTAATTCTGAATCATTATCTTTAAATCCCCATATATTTTCACTTGTCCATTCCCAGATACTAAAATTAATATTAATATTTGTTTCATTAATCGTAACGTTATTTATTTTCCATTTCATTCTTTTTCCCTGGCTTAAATTATTAAAAATTCCCGAATCATCCCAATCACTGCCAAAAATAATATCCATATTTATTTTATTACAAACATTACATTTCCATATCAACTCTTGATCCTCACGAACCCCTATTCGATATTCAAAAGCGGTTACAGTTGATACTATACTGCTGATTAATAAGAAAAAAAGAATAAAATTGAAAAAGAATGTTTTTTGTTTCAATTTCTTAAACCTCCTTATTTTTCTTGCTTTGTTTAAGTAGGCAATACTTACTTATTCCATAGAAAGCTAAAATTAGAAAGAATGTAGACTCAAAATTATATGGAAATAATGGATATATTAAGCACCATATACCTACAAAAGCAAGATCGAAAAAACTAAAGAAAAATAAACTTAGCTTGATAGGTTTGGTAATCTTAGAGTGTCGTGGCAAATTAAAAATAATTATGATTAAAATCGGTGTTATATTGAGTAAATGATGATCCCAAGAGTCAAAATATGCGAGTAACATGATAATGATTCCAAAAATGTAACCATATATAATAGAATTTTTTTCAAATCTTCTAAGTATAAAAATTATAAAACCGAGAGCTCCTACGATAACAATAACTCCTATTAAAACAAAAAGTTGATTAAAAGGAATGTTGTAAAAATAACAGAAATTTGTGATTAACTTAGAAATACTGAAAGAAAAATTTAGAGCAATTGGGTTGCTCCCCGTAAAATTAGCGTCTATAAAACCTTCCCATAAGGGAGGATATAATAAAAAGAGAATAAAGTTCAACAAAATAGGAGTAATAGCACCTATTATCCGGATTAGGCTTCTAAGAAAATCGAATTTAAGCTTTTTTTTCTCTAAATTGAAATTAAATATAATTAAGAATGGAAGTAAGAAAAAAGCTGTAGGTTTCATGATAATACTTATTCCTAAAATAAAACTTCCGAGTAATTGCCATTTATAAGTATTAAATTTAAGAAAAATATAAAGAGATAACAAAATAAAAAATGTAATATATAAATTGATTTGCCCATAAATGTAATTTAACACATGAGGCAATCCCATTAAGTAAATAGATATATACAATATTACTCTTTTGTCATCTTTTTCATGATCCTCCATCCTTACTAATACTATTATTTTATAAAGAATAATGCAAATCAAAACATTAAGGAACATATTAAAAACATTAAAAATTACAAATGCTACTTCAAAACTCAAGATAGAGAATGGGATAAAAAATAAAGCTGACAATGGAAAATATCTAAAATCCCATAAATAATATGTTTGGTTGTAAAGATTCTCAATATCATTGAGAAATATATCTCCTACATTATAAAAAATAATAAAATCATTTTTTTCTCGATAAACCATGAAAAATAAAACTATTGAAAGTATAAAATAAAAACTGTGAAGAACTAGAGCATATCTAAATATTTTATGTTCCCACAGCTCTTTAATTCTCTTAGTTAATTTGGATTTTAAATTCATTTACTAATTGATAAATTATTATTTTAGTTTTAAATTCTTAAATTAAATTACTAAAATTAAATTTTTTAATATTTTATTCAAAGGGAGATAAAATGTCCTTTCTTACAGGAAAAATTGATAAATTAACTTATGGTGTAGTAGTTGGTAACCGCGATGTTTTTCCAGATAATCTCGCTAAAGAAGGAAGGCTTGCAATTTTAGAAGTTTTAAATGAAATGGGCTATGAATACGTTATTTTAAATGAAGATGATACCAAGTATGGTGTCGTAGAAACTTACCAAGACGCAAAAAAGTGTGCTGAGTTATTTAAAGCAAATAAGGATAAGATTTATGGAATTTTAGTAATTTTACCTAATTTTGGAGATGAAAAAGCTTAAAAAATATTGTTTAATTTACTTTTTTATTAATTTTTTGATCTAGTTATTTTTCTTATAACTCTTTATTTCCTAAAGCCTATATACAATACCCATGAGCTACTTACCATTGCTATTCTTATAAAAACCAATGTTACCCCTGGA
>CAZBNW010000140.1:0-5965 GCA_964493385.1 uncultured archaeon
ATATATATAAGCATTCATTAAATATTTAAATTTTTTGATTTGAAGGAGCGAGTAAAAGAAGAATAACTAACATCAAATCTATTTAGTTCTTAGTTTTACTTTTCATTATAGGATTTCCTACCAAATCTAACTCACACGAAATCTTTTTTCTTATCCCGTGCGCCTTCGCGTATTTAGTAACCGATGCTTGCGGCATACATATTTTTAGAATTTTCTCACTGAGTGAACCTATTTTATTATTAGATAATCCAATAGGATACCATGTTTTAAGGTTACAAATTGTTTCAGGCAAAGTTGTAAGATCGTTATTTTCTAAATGGAGAACCCTAAGGTTTGTAAGTTTTCCTATGGATTCTGGTAAAGATTTTAGTGCATTGTCCTGTAAACTAAGTTCTTCAAGATATTCTAATTGACCAATAGATTCTGGAAGATCAGTTAATCTATTTCTTCTTAAATCAAGACCCTGTAAATATTTTAATTGATTAATCGATTTGGGTAATTTATTTAAACCTTTATTAATTATCATAAGTGCAACTATATGATTTCCCAAGACACTATAACAAAAGGTGTAAGGTTTTTCATTTAGTTTATACATTTCACCAAAAATGTAATCCCATTTGGGGATTATTCCAACTTCTTTTTCTAATTCTAATAATACATCATATTCTTCTTTTATTAAAGGTTGGCCATGATAGTTGATAAAAGTAAAATCTTCAGATTCGTGCCTTTTAAAACTCGACTTTATTAGGTCTATTTCTTTGATAAATTCTGATTTACGGTTTTTTTGATGTTTTGCTCTTTCTTTTGGAATTGAATCATCATCTCCGGTGTATGTTCTGAAAAATTCTCGAAACCGTTCAGGTGAATTGAACTCTTTAAGCTCTTTCATGATTTCCTTTCTTAGTCCCATAGGTCTATTACCACCTCTGGGGGTTTCTATCTGAGTGTGAGTGTGATCTTCCATTCGAGTTCGGAAATAAGTCCGTATAATGTCAACAATCGCATCAGAATAGTCTGTCCAAATTCCTGACATTATATCTTCATTTAAGCACTCAAGCCAAAAGTTTGGTATTGAAAGCACAATTTTAGTTCTATTTGTTGATGTGCTTATTGTAGTGGTAATCGTAGCAGGTCTTCCATTCTTATCCCACTGTTTTGCTGCTGAAATTGTACCATAGGAACATTTTTCGGCTATTACAATCGAAGATTGTTTTTCACCTTTCGCAAGGCGTTCAAGTATACGTTCATACTTTTTTTTATTAGGCTTTCTTGTCATATTAATCACTGTTACTACTATAAAAATCTTATATATTTAAATCTTTGTAGTAGCATTTTTCATTAAAGTAGTACAACAGTAGTTATATATATAAAAAAAGTAATTTTTATCTAAAAATGGTAACTATTTTTAATAGTAGTATAATAGTAGAAACACTAAATATATTTTTTTAATAATATAAAAAATATTTCCTTTTTAATACTTGGTCTATTGTTACGTTGATTTTAAGAGACGTTAAAAAAAAGTATTGGAATTAATTTTGTTTTAAGTTTAATTGTCTAATTTAAAAAATAAATAAAAAAAAAATAATTTTGTTTTATCTTATTTTTTCGAAATAGCTTCGTCTAAATGTTGTACCATCATTTTAGAGGAATTTGCTTGTTTGATTTCTAACCTTTTTTTGTTTAGCTTATCGTCAATTCCAGCAATTTTTTTTACCATAGTTTTTCGGGCTTCAATGTCATATTGAGTCGTAATAGCTATTTCTTCCATAACTGGGCTCCCTCCTCCATGGTAGGATCCAAAGAGATGGATACCACCTGTTGCAGAACAAAGCACATCTCCAATATACCTCCAAAGTTGTGCAGCATTTTCAGGCGCAATCTTTGGATTTCGAGTAATATATTTATTAAGTTTATCTTTCAATTTGGGATTAACAAAATCCCTTTCGTGTGGAAATGTAGCTGGAATACCGCCACAAAGATCCACTATAATCTCCGCTTCACGGAATACAGCTTCTCCACTCAAACACCTTCCGACATTGCAATAAATTGAATTTGGAATATAACTTCCTGGACCGTATGGTATAAAACCCACACCAGGCATGTATACTTCCGGCTTTCCTAAATCAGAAGCAGTGTATCCCGCAGCATATCCAAGTTCTGTTACTAAGATTAGTTCAGCTAATTTATGCCTTACATGAGAGGCTTTTGCAATATTGTTATATTCTGCTGCCAAGGCAGCTGTACCCGTTGTTATATCGCCAATTGCTGGTTTGCATCCAGAATAACTATGCCGATGAAAGAGACCAAATAATAACGCAAGGGCACCCCCATGCTGGTGTTCACCGCATAAAAAGACTCTTTCCCATGGAACAAATACATCATCAAAAATTATATACGAATCCGTGGCACCTGGCTGAAAACCACGTGGAAAATGTTCCCTTTTTCGAAGATTGTGAATTGTTACTACTTGGGTTACTCCTTCATAATCCCCAGGTACCGCAAAAGCCACCGCATAATCCTTATCCTCTGGTCTTAACGCCCTTGTAGGGATAACCAGTAGTTCATCAGAAACAGACGCCTCCGAGATGTGGAGTTTACAGCCACGAACAACAATTCCATCTTTCTTCTTTTCTACAACATGGACATACATATCGGGATCTGCTTGATCAGCAGGACGCTTAATTCGATCACCTTTTACATCAGTTTGAGCACCAGCTGAAACTAAGTCTTCTTGCTGAAATCTTAACAGCCATTTTTTAAAGTTTTCATGATAGTGAGATTCTCCATTATTAAGTTTATCAGCCTCATAAGAAACATTGTATATTGCATTCGCTGCGTCGCATCCCATGCATCGCTGAATGCATCCACCTACTTTCTGACATAATTTACGAGTCATATCTTGCTTTTTATGAAGATCATCAGTGCTCTGATGAATATGCGTAAACCGGTTAATGATTTCACCAGTAAGGTGGGATTTTACTTGCACTAAATCTTTGTATTCAGGATCATCGAAGGCATCGAATGTAGTTCCAATCGTGTTTAGGCAATCCATGTGGAGATCATCTAAACGATCAAATTCTTTACCATCAGAAATAAGGTTAGGCTTCATTCTGCCTAAATCTTTCATGTACTGTTCTTTTGTTCTAACCATTTCTCATCAATTTTTTAGATTGTTTTTTGGATTTAATTATTTAATAATAACTACATTTGTAATTAAAGAAGTATTAGAAAATGGTCTCCTGTTCTCATTTTAAATACTTCAATTAATTTTAGATATTTTTTATTATCTAGTAATATCAATTTTATAAATTTTATATTTTTAATGGTGTTATTAACGTTAAAATGTTTTTCATTTAAAAGTTCAAATTTTTGAATGATTCATAGAAAAATCCAAGTTTAATATTCTATCCCATAACGAGCAGTAATTCCTTTGGAGGAATAGTAATGCTTTATCATCCTCATTTCAGTTACAAGATCAGCAATCTCCTTTATTTTAGGATGCATCTTTGGTCCACCGGTAAGTATTAATTCCACCTTTTCTGGTTTGTTTTTAATGAGTTCTAAAACGGACTCAACAGTTATTACATTCATGGATATGGCCACACCAACTTCATCAAGAATGACTATATCATGATCATCACTCATGATAATTTCTTTTGCAAAAGCGAGTGCTTTTTTTCCCTCATTAATATCGAACTCTCCTGGTTCTGCTATGAGTTCAGGACTGCCGAATTGTCTTAATTCAAAATTGGGAATACTTTTTATAGCTTCTATTTCACCATATTTATAATTACCCTTCATGAATTGAATCATATACACTTTAAAACCATGTCCCGTCGCACGTAGACCTTGCCCTATTGCAGCGGTAGTTTTGCCTTTACCACGCCCAAAGTAAACTTGAATTAATCCTTGTTTTAATCTTTTTCTGGGTGAACTCATATTTAGTTAACCTGTTAATTTATTATAATTTGAAATACTCTATTATTTAATTATTTTTTATTAAGATGAAGATGTGATTTCATGGGGAATTATGAGAAATTAGATAATCAATTAAATAAATATCTGAGATTAGCTACTTTTCCAGTTGCTGTAAAACTAATTCAGGATCCAAAAGAAGTAGAAAATATAAAATTTCTAAAAAAACCTGAAAATAAACTAGTGATCTGTCAGATTTTTAGTTACTCAAGGTATTATGGTTGGACTATGCTTTGTACTAAAGAAGATAATGTGTGTCCACTTGCAGGGATTTCTTTAGGATTTGAAGAATCTCATGATCTATTTGAAGAAGGTGCTTTTTTCATAGGTAGATATAATGAAACTAAGGAATCTGCGAAAAAGACCGCTGCAACTATACCTAAAATTCCATTTGGAAAATTTAATGCTATTTTATCAGGTGCTTTGCGTCGAGTTAATTTTAAACCTGATCTAATCCAAATATGGGGGAATTCTGCTCAAATAATGAGAATAATACAAGGTTATTTATGGAAAAAAGGAGGAAGGGTTTCAATGTCTACTTTCTGTGATGGTGTCTGCGCAGATACAATATCAAATGCTATGCTCACAGGCGATTTACAAATTGCTTTCCCATGTCTTGGTGATCGTCGTTATGGAAATGCTACAGATAATGATTTAATAGCATCAATACCATTTGGAATTATAGACGAAATTATAGAAGGTATGGCAGAAACACATAAAGCAGGTACAAGATATCCAATACCGTATCAAATTTCTACACCAGAATTTTTTGTGAAATTAAAAAAACAATTAGGTAAAGTTAAGAAAGATTGAATTTCTTATATCTTGATATTCCCATCTATTATCCTTTTGCTAAGAAATTAAGTATAAATTAACGACATACATGTTGAGATTGTTTTTAAATTTTTACTAGAAGTATTTTTAATTTAACAAAAATTCATTCTAAATATCATTTAAATATATTCTAAGAGAAATTGGATAAAACGAGGGGAAAATAAATCAGATCAAGTAAACTAATGTCTTTAGAAGACGCTATTTCAACATATGTTCAAAATGGCGATCTTGTAGGATTTGGAGGATTATCTTTTTGGAGAAAGCCAATTTGTGCATGTCGAGAAATTATCAGGCAAAATAAGAAAAAGCTATCAGTTTGTACATTTGTTGGAGGATTAGAAATTGATATGCTCATAGCAGGTGAATGCATTTCGGAAGTAAGAAGTTGTTTTGTAGGAATGGAGATTTTTGGAATGGCACCACATTATAGAAAAGCTGCAGAATCTGGTTCAATCAAAATATCGGAAGAAAGTGAAGCAACTATCGCTTTAGGATTAAGAGCCTCCTATTTAAAAGTACCTTTCATGCCTTTAAAAGGTATTATCGGAACTGATATGCCGAAAGTAAGGAATGATATGAAACAAATTGAGGATCCGCTTGGTTCAGGAACTCAGGTTATGGCTGTACCTAAGATAGATTTAGATGTAGCAATTCTACATATTCCATATGCTGATGAATTTGGAAATGGCAATATTGCTGGAGCTGTTTGGATGGACGCCGATATGGGAAAAACAGCAAAAAAAACAATAATCACTTGTGAAAGATTAGTGGAAACTGAAGATATTCGGTATTTACCAGGTAAAGCCCAATTACCAATGCAAACAACAACCGCGGTAGTTAAGAACCCTTTCGGAGCACATCCGAGTTCGGTTTACCCTTTATATACATTTGATGCGTTACATATTCAGTCATATTTAAAAATGAATTTTGAAGATTATAGGCGTAAATTTATTAACGTAAAAACTAATGCAGAATATCTAGAGAATGCTGGAGGAGCTCAAATGATATTAAATATCTTATTATAATACCAATTTAAACATTAGCATTTATAATTAGCCCTCAAGATAGTTAATGTTTTACGTCGTTAATTTTCAATTTTAAGTTATGGTTCGAAAAATTAAAAAGTTTACATTGATGAAGTAATCGTAATAAAGAT
>CAZBNW010000141.1:0-5904 GCA_964493385.1 uncultured archaeon
AAAAAAAATTAAATTTTGGAATTTTTTTTATGTATGATTAATATCTTAGCAATTAGATAGATAAGCGGTAATAAGCAAAATATTAATAGTAAGCTTATACTGTATCCAGGAATAAAGCCATCTCCTCCATTAACTTTTTGAACATACTTTTCCAAGTAAAGAGGATCAATCAAACCTAATTGAACTAATACATCATCTGTGTATATTAATCGCACTTTGGTAGGCTCACTTGTCATTGGAATATTTAATACTGTTGTACTATTTACCCAAATTATATCGGTATGTATAATATTATTAAGTTCATCATATACGTTAATTGGCATTTGTTGAGAATAATTATAACTGTTCATTGGTTCATTTAGATCATTAATTGTGATTTTTAATATCTTTTCAGTATTGTTGTAAACACAGGATAGAAAATTATATTTAGGGAGAAAATCATTATCAAACCAAGGTAAAAAGAACCAATCTAAGGAAGAACCATATTCACTTTCCATAATTAGTTGTAAATCTGATAATAAAGCAATCTTATATTTTTTTTCTACAAAAAATTGTTTTAATCCTGCGATAAAATTTGAATTCCCAATCGTGTTACGCAACTTCTCAAAGATCAAGGGAGCTTTGCGATATCCAATATAATAGTAATCCATTCCCCTGTCAATGCATTCATAAACAGAACTATTTATTTTTGAGGGATCTCCCTCATTCGCATAATAATATCTTACTTCTTCAATATATGGAGGACGTAGAGGATATGGAGGATTTTGAAAATATTCCCAGTCTCCATAGTTTATTTCTCCGTAATAGTCTGTTGACCAACATGTTAGACCTTCATCCAAGAAGCCCCAATCAACCTCGTCATTCCCGACTAAATTATACCACCATTGATGTCCAGTTTCATGTACAATAATTTTTTCTAACCAGAATTGCTGATTTTCTAAATCAGGTCCCCAATCATCGATTTCTTCAGTAATATAAACTTGGCATGGGTATTCCATTCCTCCAAAATATGTATATTCCTCAACAATATTAAAAGTAGGATAAGGATATTCGCCAAAAGTATCATTAAATAAAGTTAAAGCTTGTTCACCGTAATATAAGGCCTCTGTTTGCCAAACAAGTTGAGATTTTGGTAAATAATAGGTAGAAACATTTACTCCATTTATTAAAGTAGATTCTACAATGAACCCCTCTGATGCCGAAAATGTAACCTCCCGTACCGGATATATTGGATCATAATGATAAAAAACAGTTGCTCCTTTGCTTATTCTTTTTATTAATTGCCCTGTTGCAGCAATTACGAAACCACTTGGTGCTTCAATAAAGAGATTGTAATAAGCAATATCATAATAAAATGGATCGCCTATTGAGAGGTATGGATCCGTATTCCATCCATCATATTCATCATAAACGCATGGGAGAGGATAAAAGCTCGCAAATTTATAAATTCTATTAGGATCAGTTCCATGGGAATTTGCTCGATCAATACCACCATCAGGAAGAGTTGAATTAAATAAAATCACAAAAGATACATTTTGAGAGGGTTCTAATGTAGTATCAAGATGTACCCACATTGTTTGGTTATTTGAATATTCATCATAGATTAAGCTAGTGTAAGGAGCCTCAAGCTTGGTAACACTTAAGATGTCTATGTATCCCATTCTAGATATATAATTCATTCCTGATAAAAAAATATGAAATGGAATTTTTGAAAAATTCTTAGGATCATTATTATAGAAATTAACCGTTAAATTTCCCTGTACAGATGATGTAGAATCATCAAATATTATAGAAAGGTTATAATATGAATAATTTTCGCCATTTGTAGCTATTTTTGGAAATTTGTTAGGAATATTAAGACGATCTTGAGATTGATCCAATGAACTTTGCGAAGAATCTAAAACAGCAGTAAGAGCACCCATCTGAAAAATCCAACTAAAAGATAAGCTTAAAATGATAATTAATATTAACAATCTATAGACTTTTTTAATAGTAATCACCCTTTCTATTAAGACGGTATAAGTTTTTACAAAATTTTAATATTAATTTAGTATAACCTAATTTTTAATATTTATTAGTCTGTTAGATAAATTATTTAATTTCTGGTAATAAAACTCCAAAAAATTATTATTTTAAACACCATTATTCTTTAATGGAAAAATTTATTTAGATTTAATGGAAAAAAGCTGAAATAAATTTACTTAATCAGATTGAAATAATTCAAAAAGATCATTTTGGTTTAATCTTAGGAGGAATTGAAAAATTGAACAATGAAAATAAAGATTTTGATCAGCACGAATTAGAGAAAATTCGTATGAAAAAGATGAGGGCAATGATGGAGGCTAAAAAGAGAAAAGAAGCAACTCAAGAAAGGACTATTTCAATCTCAGAAAAAATAGATTTTGTTTTAAAAATTGTTTTAGATTCAGAGGCGTATAATCATTTAAATAATCTAAAGATTAATGAACCATATATTTATCAGACTATATATAATGAGTTAATAAGTCCAGATGTGATACAGAACATTGATTATTTATTAGCAATAATCAAGAGCAGAGGAAGCGTCCCTAGAAAGATCCCTCTTGATGTAATCATATATTTAGAACGGAAAGCTAAAGGTATCAGAAGTAAAATAAAAGTTCAACGAGGAGACGAGATAATGGACTTAAGTTCTTTTCTCAGTAAAGAATGATAAAAAATTATTAAAATATACCTATTATAGTAAGAAAATTTTACTGCTCTCTTCCGGAAATTATTGCTACTACTTCCCATTCATTATTTGGAAGATGATTTGCTGATATATCAAAAAATTGAAAGGCAAAAGGTCTGCCAAATATTTGTTCAACCATAAAACCAAATGAACTTATTGTAAATATAAAAATTCTCTTTAATATTGACTCTGTATTAGTTTCAATATTCAATTGCTTCATCACTTCTTCAATAACTTCAACTTCTCTATCGTTATAATGATACTTAAAAACTAATTTAAAATCTACGGGGGTTGGGGCTTCTGGTTCTGAGAATGTTAAGCCTCTCTTCCGAAAATGAAAGAAAGAATTTAAATAAAAAGAAAAAATTTCCTCATGATGATCTTTTAAGAGATGAGAAATGCGAGAACGTTCTTTATATTCAGGCCAATAATTATTCATCAATTCTAAAAGCCTCGGATAATTTTTATATTTATTTTCGCTCTCTTTTTTTAAATAATTAAGTAGTTGGTTCTTAAGTGGTTTAAATTCAGATTGTTGACCAACTCGAGTTATAAATTTTTGAAATTTTTGACTCATTCTCTTTAGATGAAAAGATCTTTTATATGAAGTATTTATTTATTTCCTTTTTTATTTTTTTCTATGATATTTTGATAATACAAGTTCTCATATTTATTACTACTTTTTTTCAGGACTTATCAATTATTAACTAGAATAATAAAAAAGAGATGTAATTTACATTAATATAATTAATAGGATTTTTGGTTTTAATTACAATTATGGTTGATAAGGTAGGTTTAATTTATACAGAAGAATACCAAAAATACAATTTTGGAAGAGATCATCCATTAAGACCCTTAAGACTTAAGTTAACATATAGTCTAATGGAAAAATTGAAACTTTTAGAACACCAAAGGCTTACGATTATGAAGCCTCGAATTGCTACACAACAAGAAATTGAAATGGTACATTCACCACAATACGTAGAAGCTGTTAAGAAATTAAGCGAAAATCCTAAGGATAAAAGTGTAATTCCTTATCGTTATAATTTAGGTCCTGGAGATAATCCTATATTCAAAGGAATGTATGAAGCATCTGCTTTAATTTGCGGGGCATCTATTATGGCTGCAGAAACAGTTTGGAAAGATGAAGAATTTAAAATTACCTTTAATCCCGCAGGAGGACTTCATCATGCGATGAGAGATAAAGCTTCAGGATTTTGCATTTTTAATGATATAGGAGTTGCTATAAAACATCTTAAAAAATTAAATAAAGATATTAGAATTGCTTATTTAGATATTGATTGCCACCATGGAGATGGTGTTCAATGGCTATTTTATGATGACCCTAACGTCCTAACTATTTCATACCATCAGGATGGGAGATATCTCTTCCCAGGTACAGGATTTATAAATGAAATTGGTGAAGGAGAAGGAAAAGGGTTTTCTATTAACTTTCCTCTTATCCCTGGGACAAATAATAAAAATTTTATAAATTTATTTAGAAAAACAGCGCCAAAGATATTGGAAACATATTCACCAGATATTTTGATTACTCAACTAGGGGTTGATACATATTTTGATGATCCCCAAACACAAATGGGATTTTCACTATCTTTATATAGAGATATTGCTCAGACAATGAAGACTAGTGCTCGTGAATATTGCCAAAACAAATGGTTAGCATTAGGTGGAGGAGGTTATTTAATAACTGCCGTACCAAGAGCTTGGACATTGTTTTTAGCCAGAATGCTCGATATTGAATTAGAAAATAAATTACCAGACAGTTGGATAAAAGAAGTCAAAGAGAAAGTTCCTTACGAAGATATTCCTTATTTGTTGTGGGATAGAGGAGAAAAAGTTGATGTTCAATGGCTCTCTCACCCTGAAATAGCAAAGAAAATTATAGATTATACAAAATCTTTAATAGAACTCTCTAATGAGAAATATCTCCCTAATTTGTTCAATTCTTAAGTCGCTCACACTAAAATTAAGATAAGATCTAAAGAATATATTCCAATAGGAATTTATTAATTCTTAAAACAGTCTAGTTTTATTTTCAAATATGAAATTAAGTTATTATAGAAATAGTTTTTAAAAATTAGCCAGGGTAAAATGTCTCATCTAATATTAGCCGAGAACGTGAAATCAGAGTCATTTTATCATAAGGCAATCAAACGATTGATATTCAAATATATTTCGGAAAATAATAGAAATATTGTTGAGAAATCCCTTGAAAAATATATTTTTAATCGAAGAGCAGATGTATATTTCAGATTAAATTCTGGCGAACAAATAGTTGTTGAAGTTCAGAATTCAAAGATTTCAGTAAAAGAGATTATTAATCGAACTGAACACTATAACAAGAATGGAATACATATTTTATGGATACTCTATGGAAATGGCACTTGTATTGCTTCTCCTAAATCTCCTGAAGATAAAAAAAATATAAAAATTAGTATGGTTGAAAATTTCTTACATAGAATGTATGGCGGAAGGGTTTACTATGTTTCTATATATTTTTATAAAGATAAAACTGCAATATCGATTCCGTTTGCTTTACACTTTTCTCTCTCTTCAAATAAAAAGAATCATAAGATTTTTCGATCAAAATATGAGAGTTATTATATTAGAAATGTTAATTTTACCAAAATTCCGAGTTGGAACATATTTTGTGTTAATTATAACGGTTTTAAATTGGCCAGATTTTATGATAAAAGTATAAAAAGGGTATTAAAAAGTCGAATAATAAATTATTTCAAAATAAATTCTAAAAATTACAAATCTAAGATGAAATTGATAAAAGTAATAGTCAAGCATTTTAAGCAAAAATATGGGATATATTTGATTCTAAATGCACTTCTCGAATTAATTAAAGAAAAAGAAATAGAATTCAATCATAAAATTGTTAATAAAATTCAAAAGAAAATTTGATTTAAATTAATTCTAAAATCCCATAAGAATTTTGTCGGTTATCAAATTAATTTGAAGGACTGATATCTTAATGTCAAAAAAGGAGTAGGAAAGAACAGGAAACCATGATTTCTAAAATTGCAAAAAGAGGAGACGTATTTATCTAATAATTACCCGCTCAGTCTGTTGAAAACTGTGCTCAGGGTTAAGGGTTGAGGTATTTAGCCGATTCAACGGCATTAGGTATAAGAATATATTTTCTATCATGGTACTCCGTTCTTTAT
>CAZBNW010000142.1:0-5831 GCA_964493385.1 uncultured archaeon
TTTTTGACTTCTGATTCAAACATTTTTTTATCAGACATGATTTTGACTTACATTATAATTAAATTTAAATAAAGAAATAATGACAAAATTTAATAAAAAATTGGAGTCCGATATTTAAGGTTAGTTAAAGATAACAAAATTTAAGAATTTGGAATTATTTATATATTCATACTATATTTATAAAATCGAGGAAATAATAAGAAAATGCCTGGTTCACATGGTTCATTAACCAAAGCAGGAAAAGTTAAGATGCAGACTCCGAAAATTCAGCGTACTGGAGTAAATTCAAATAAGAAGAAACCTCCAAGAATGCGATTCCGAGAGCTTTATGTAAAAAGGCTTATCAATGGTCGATTTGCAGGTCAACAAGACAGTCTTGGAGCTAAAAGGGCTCAATTTAAAAGGAAATAAAAATTATTCTTATTTCAAACGTTTATTCCTATTGTCTGAAGTTGAGTTTTTAGTTTCTGACTCTGTTTTAAATAAAACTGAGATTTCTCGCGATTTATTCCTATAGAATTATAAAAATCACTCATTAATAAATTCCAGCGTATTGCTCGTTTCATATTGCTTATTTCTCTAAGTGTTATGTGATTCTCTAGATTTTTCAATAAGTAATGCGCTTTCTTTGCATCTTTTCGGTAATGAATATAGAATTCAGATAATTCAAGAATTAAGTCTATTAAAACTTTAAGGATTTTCTTGTTTTCAAAATTTAGACTAACTGAATCTAAACCTGCTCTTAAAAATTTTTGAGTTAGTGATAAATTCCCTCGTGTTTTATAAAAGATTCCACGCAGCAGAAAATAGTGTAATTTTACTTTTAAATTATTATTCCCAATAAGAAACGCATTCTTGAAATAGATTTTAGATTCAACGATATCATTTTGCTCTAAATAAATTAATCCAATGTAAAGATATGCCAAACCCAGGAATTCTTCTTTATTAAATGAAAGATCTTCCTTTTCAAGAAAATTAATTATAACATTAAAATGATTTAAAGCATTTTGGAAGTCTTTTCTTTTGTAATAAGTAACTCCTAGTTTATAGTGAATTTTGATAATAAAATCTATTGGAATTTCACCGGATTTAGCTACGCCTAAAGCATTCTGTAAATAATTGAGAGCCATGTCTTTTTGATTTAAGAGCGTTGCTATTTTTCTTAATTTGAGTAAGATTGAGACAACAATTTTTTTTTGTTGGTTTTTATTAAAAATTTTTAAAGACTCATTAAGTGTATTTGCGGCTTCTTCAAATCTGTAGTTTTTTAATAATTCTTCGGCATCAGTATATTGATTAATAGATTCAATTACTTCAAAATTATTTGGGGGTTTATTAAATAAGTCGTTATGAATAGTGAACAATTCTTTTGTAATTGAGCTTTCATAACTTAATGCTGAGAATGGGAAATTATTTTGATCTTCTATGAAATTCGGACTATTATATATCAGTTCTTTTTCAGGGCGAAAATTAATAAATTCCGTTTGATTTAGTTTTGCTGCTTTAATAATTTCTATGAGAGAATTTAAAATCAAACGAGTAAATTTTATCCAGTTCTCAACATATAATTCTAATTTAAACTCTGGAATATCACTAAACAAGTCATTTAAAATATAAGGAGTATAGCTATCAAACAGGCTTCTAATATGAAATTTATTATATTCAATATCTTTAAAATATGTATAATACCCTTTCTCTAAAATGAAGAATTCATCAAGATTTTCGTCATTTGAAAATAGTAAAGTTTCAGAGGTTCTAATTTTTGGGATTCCATATCGCAATTCCCAAGGTATTTTAAAACTAGGATTTAAACCTGTATTTTTAAGAGATTCCACTATTCTACTAAATTTTTCAGGTGAAAAATCTCCAAATTTGTCTCTTTTATTCAACAGTGAAATCCTTATGCGATTTTGCCATGTTCCTTCATTTTCATTTTTGATTAGTTCTGGTATTGCTAAATTTAACAAATTACTAAGTTGTTGTGTTTTTCCATCTAAGGGGAATTCATGTTCAATAGTTAATGATAAAGCCAAATTCCTTAAAGCTTTCATAAAATAAAGAATGACCTTATAAATATTCTGATTTAAATTCCAAAATTGAAAAGCTATTGAAAGTCGAAAACTTACTACTTCAAATGGAATAGTTATTCGTACAGGTAAAGTTATTGGAAATTTTATTGTAAAAAGCACTAATTTCTTTCTTTTTAGACTATATCGAAAATAATTTTCAATATAGCCCTCTATCTTCCATCCATTTTTTTCAATGAATTCTCTTAAATTCTTAATTTCATTAGAAGAAAATGGATTAATTGACATAAACCAATTGCTCTTAAGTTGTTAACGTTCTCAGAGACTTGTATATTCTTATATAACTAATAGTGATTTTAAATATTAAATTTTGTATTACGATTCGAATAAAGATTTAATAGTTAGAATTTATTTGTTAAAATTGTATCTTTAAGAAGAAACAAGAGATTCCATTATGGATATTACACGATTTAATAAAGAGTTAGGAACTAAAATAGCAAAAGCAAAAATATTTGAAAAAAATGATGATATTAAAGCTGCCATACAACTATGGTTAGAAATATCTGAAATGACACTTAACTTTTCGAAATCTCGAAATATAAACGCATCATTTAGAAATATGCTTATCAATAGGACAAAAAGTATTTTTGAACATATAAAAAACTTAAAATCGGGCAAATATAAAGAAGTAGCATATATAGAAAATTTCATATCTCAAGAAGAAGCTGCTCAAGTAGAATCTTCATCTGATATAGTTCAAGGCGAAAGCACACCTTTACAAGAGCAAGAAGTAAGGGAAATAACACATTTAAATTCAACTATTAGTAGTAATCATAAAATTATAGAAGATTCTGAATTAAAGAACTTACCTAAAGGATTTAAAGAAATTGAAACTTCTAAAGACTTTAAAATAATCACCCCTCATGATGAAAGTTATGTGGAAAAGCGCATTGATCAAGATAAAGATATGGAGATTTTTAAATCTAAAAAACAAAAAACTCCAGGAGAAGATCTTAAACCACAAGAGAGGGGGGATTTTGAGGAGCCTAAAAATGGCAAAAATTTGATTTGTTTTGCTTGTGGGTATGATAAAAATTCAGTTAAAGATAAAATCTGTAAAAATTGTGGGACAAAGCTGAATTAAAAGGTGAAAACCTTACTTAATTTTAATATTAATATCAAAAAAAGATTCATCTTTGTTATCCGAAACATAAATTTGGTCAATATTGCATAAGACTTCTGTTTTTAATGCTCTATTGAGTATTCCTTCAGAAATACCACACATAATATAAATATGGTATATGAAATCATCAGTATTTTCTAAAAATATTGAGTTTTTAAATCTATATGTTGCGCTTTTACCCTCTTGATCTATTGTTAAAATAGAAATCTCAATATTTGGTTGAAATATATCGTAGGCAGAGTAAAAGCTTTTAAAACTTTCTAAATATATTCTAGATATGAGGGAATCTTTTATACTTTTCAATTGTTTAAGAATACTGGGTCCAAAAGTAAATTTAATGTCTTTTGCAGCTTCTCTTCCAATCTGTTTTGCCAATTCTTCTCTCTTTGGAAGATATTTTTTAAATTTCGATAAAAGAGCTTTGTAATATGAAATAGCTGTTTCGAAAGGTATATACTTTTCTTTCCTAGCAAAGTATAATTTGTATGCTCCAACTTTCTTACTAAATATTTTACTTGTTCGTTCAAGACTAAGCACATATTTGGAAACAGTATTTCTTGAAAATTTTGTAAGTTTAGCAATGTCTGAGGTCGTAACTCCTCCAGGATTATCCCTAATACATTCTAAAATTACAAGTTCATGATCAATTGTATTTTTTTTATTTGTCGTAAATATTTCACTCCTATGAGAATTGTATATATAAAAAAAATTAGCTTCTTTTATTCATTATCATTTTGATGTTTTGTTTCTTCATCATTAATCGGCTCTGATACCCCATTATTAGGAGATTTTAGCTCATCTTCGCTTGAAGATTTTGGTATTTCATCACTCGATGGTTTTACTGGTTCTTCACTTTTTATTGGTCCTTCATGAGTTGGGGAAGGTGGAGCTTTACTTTCTTTAAGCTTAGGAGTCTTCGTACTCTGTGTTAATTTATCTTTTTTAACATATATTCGTTTTCGATTCTGAGTTGTTGTAACAATTACCCCAGGGACAATAAGAGTAGCTCCTACACCAAGGATAACTTGAAATAGAGTTTCACTTAAAGTCAGGGTTCCATATACTAATTCCTTGAAACTTTTAGCTAACTCTTCTGTTATTTGGCTACCAAATTCAAGCCAAAGAATAGGTATTAACCCTTCCCAACAATTTTTATACCATATATCAGTTTTGCTGATCATAAAGTTGATTTGGAATCTTTCAGCTGCGTTCATCACAGCACCAGTGTTAGGTTCTACATCTAGATATGTATCATGAAATCCCTTATTCGGATGTGCTCCATATATGGAGTTTATCAAATAACAATCTGCATCAAGGAAATGTGGTTTACTTAGAAAAATAGGTATTCCTTGATCTATAGTCATGTTTGCTAAGCCTTCTATTGATTGGTAGTAATTAAGATTAATTCCAAAAGTCTCCTCTGATAATTCAAACCTTAATAATTCAATACCTTGGATACTTGTGGTTCCAATAAAGCTGAGTTCAACTGATCTTAACAAATCTGGTACAAAAACATGAAGTGTGTCTCTTTGTGAGACTTCTGGGGCGAATTGAGTACCATCTGTTCCCTGAACAATTTCTTGTTCTTTCCACACAGTAATAATTGCCTCACCATCATATTTGATAGTTTCATATACTTTATTTATATCATTTCTACCTGTATTTATGGTAAAACTTTTCATCCCTTCTGCTTCTGCTTCTATTTCAGAAAGACAGTTGTCAAATATCCCTACTTTAGCTCTCGTTGGATCTTGTTCATTTACTAGATTATCCACAGCAGTGAAGAGCCACTCATTGACAGTACGTGTAGTGATAAGACCACTATTCCAATCGGTAATGGTATATTCACAAATATTTTTGAGCCAGCCATTTATACTGGTATTTATCCAAACTAATATCATAATTAATTGTGTTTCAGTTAGATTAAAATTATCCATTAAAAATAACTTACTTTCTTCAATTCCTGAAAGAGCTTCAAACCATATGGGATTAGCAATTATATCCATACCTACAAGAGAGTTAGGGTTATTTAGATCCCAGAGAGCCTGGCATTGCTCCTGAGTTATCCCTGATTCACCTTTTTTGCTATAATTAGTAATATTTAAATCCGCGTATTGACCAGGATAATTATATGGTTCTCGACCATCAATATCAACACCTTCTCCAGTTTCGCTACCTTCTTCATCAACCATTTCTGCCCCTAAATCTCGTATCAAATTCGAAAGAAGTCCTTTGATTGCTTCAGCGAATGGAGAGTCGGTAAATGCCGTTTCAAACATATCCTTTAATTCATCTTTAAGAGCATTCTTAATAGCATCAAAAAGGTGTAAAACATCCCAAAAGAAAATGAGATCAACAATAAAATCAACAAGATCATTAATAACATCTAAAAGGTGTCTGAATAATATTGATACATTTACTTGAACTTCAGGGAAATAATCAATTGCCCATTCTCCAAAGAAAATTTCTTCAGTGCTTGGCATTGCATCTTCCACAAATTCTACCAAATCTTCTAGAGGGACAATGTATGTAGTTAAAAAGTCAACAACCCACGTAGCGGTTAGGTTAATAGCCTCTTCACCAAGAATCCCCGAAAATAATTCTCCAAACATATCATTTAG
>CAZBNW010000143.1:0-5810 GCA_964493385.1 uncultured archaeon
TTATGAAAATTGGACGATTAAGCCTAAATAACATTGCAAAAATAAGACCCGATTCAGTAAAAAGAAAAAGACTTTCTAGTTATGACAAATCTGGTGGAAATTTTGATTGGGTTGAGATTAAATCTGGTGAAAAAGTAATCATTGCTGAAGATAAGGGTACTGGGAGTATTAAGCATATTTGGTGCACCTCTGCCTGTAGAGCAAAACATTACTTAAGAGACATAATTATTAGAATGTATTGGGATGGCGAACAGGAAAACAATCCTAGCGTAGAGGCTCCATTAGGTGATTTTTTTGGATTAGGTCATGCAAAGCATAAGAATTTCGTTTCTTTACCTTTACAAATGAGTCCTAGAGCAGGCAGAGGGTTTAATTGCTGGTGGCCAATGCCCTTTTCATCGGAATTTAAAATTACTATTGAAAATGACAGTTCGAAAAAATTGAGATTGTATTATTATATTGATTATGAAATTTATGAAGCTGGTTTTGAAAATGAAAATGATTTTGGGAGATTTCACGCTCAATGGCACAGAGAAAATCCTCCAAAAACAAAAAAATTAGATGTTATAACTGGGAAAAAGTATAAAAGATCAAAGCCAAAAAGTTTCCAGTTTCTTGGAAATAATACAGAACCATTAAAATTTAACTATAAAATTCTTAAAGCAAAAGGAAAAGGGCATTATGTAGGGTGTCATTTAGATATAGACAATACCACTTCTTTACCTTACTATCTCAATTGGCCAGGAGAAGGAGATGACCAAATCTTCATTGATGATGATTTAGATAAAGGGGTTCCAACTTTATATGGAACTGGAACAGAGGATTATGTAAATCAATCATGGTCACAACAAAAGAAATATTCTGCACCATACCATGGTACTATTTTAGGTGGGGGTCTTAATTGGTGGGGTAAAATTTCTTATTATCGTTATCATATAGAAGATCCAGTCTATTTCAATAAAAAAATAGTTGTTTCAATAGAACATGGGCATGATAATCATAGGAGAGATGATTGGTCTTCTACAGCATATTGGTATCAAATTGAGCCACATGATTACAATTTATTTCCAAAATTATTAGATCGGGAAGGTAGAAAGCCAAAATCTCACATTGGCCATACTATTAGAAAATCATTCTGTATATTGGTACTAATTTCAATTGTATTCTTATGGATATACTTTACTTATCTAATCTAGAATATCAATTAATTTATGGTAGATAAACAAAAGAAAATAATAAGAAAGAAAAGGATTGAATTTTAAAGTATACCCTTTTCTTCTAAAAGTTTTTTAACATATTTTAATAAATCATTTCCAGAAAAAGGTTTAGTGATATACCCATCTGCCCCTAAAGCCTTTCCTTTTTGAATATCTTCGTTAAAACTCTTAACAGTGAAAAGTACAACAAGAATATCTTTAAAAAGATCATTGCCTTTCAAATTCTGGAGTACTTCCCAGCCAGAAACTCCAGGCATCATAACGTCAAGCAAAATTAGCACAATGTCGGGATATTTCTCTTCTACAATCTTTAAAGCCTCTTTTCCATTATTACAAGTAATAGTATCATAATGTTCTAGCTCCAAAAATTTTTGTGTAAGGTTTACAATATCAGGCTCGTCATCAACGACGAGTATTGTCTTTTTTTCAGCCATATTACTCCCGATCTTAAAGGTTAAATTATAATTTGTCTTAATTTATTTGGTATCATTACAATTTTTAACTAATATATATGAATTTTTGTATTTAAATAGTTTATCTGATTTTCATAAATTTGATCCTATATGACGCGTAAAAACAAACTTCCAGAATTTCCAAATTCTTATTTAGGTGAAAAATCCTATGAATATAACAATTCAAAATGGATGGAAAGAAATCAAAAAAAAACTACACTGTTATGTTTACAATATTTATTTGATGAAAAATTGGATAATTTAGGAAAAAAAGATGTTTTGGACAAAAAACCTTATTTAGTTCTTGACTTAGGGTGTGGAACTGGCTTTTCTTCTGAAATATTAATAGCCTCAGGTTTAAAAGTTATTGGTGTAGATATTTTATTTGACATGCTTATAAAAGCTAAATCCAAAATACCTCACCTTGAAAACTGCTCGAATTTATATCTAATTCTTGCGGATTTGAAATATTTACCCATTAGATCTAATTCAATTAATCATATAATTTCAGTTTCAGCGTATAATTTCATCTTGCATGAAAAAAAAGATTATAAAGACAAAAACAAAACTGTGAATAATACAGCTAAATCTTTAAAAAGAATATTAAAATCAAATGGAAGGATTATTATTGAGTTCTACCCAAGTAGTAGGGAAGAGTTGAATCTTTTCAGTTCTTCATTTACTGATAATGGGTTTAATGGATTTATGATTAGGCAGAATCCAAAGCAAAAGAAGGGTCAAACTTTTCTATTATTAAAGAGGTGGTGATACAACATAGGAGAATGCAAATTCTGTGGAAAGAAAGATAAGTTAATCTCAGAAATTCTTCAAGTATGTAGGAATTGCATTTTAAATAAAGATTGGGAAAAGATTAAATCCCATATCTTATCAGTCCATAGTCAAGTGAGAAAACTCGTTGGTTTGCCCGCAAAACCTCCCAAAGCAGAAGGTTCAGATATTCAATTGAAATGTAATTATTGCATCAACGAATGTGTTTTATCTAAAGACGATATGAGCTATTGTGGGTTAAGAAATATTTCAAAGAAAGAAATAGGCGAATTACCGTTACCTTCTAGAACCAAAGGATACATTCACGGATACATTGATGCGAATCCCACAAATTGCTGTAATGCATGGTTCTGTCCGGCAGGTACTTCACGGGGATATCCGGATTATTCTGATTATAATGAACCGGAATTTGGTACATATTCATACGCAGCATTTTTTTATGGATGTACTTTTGATTGCTTGTTCTGTCAAAACTGGTCTCATAAAAACTTCTCTAAGAGAAATCTGTTTGATGTTGATACATTAGCAAACCAAATAGTTAAAAATAAGAAAATTACTTGTTTATGTTATTTTGGAGGCACACCCGAAGCTCAATTGCCTTTTTCAATTAACCTAGCTAATAAAATTCTGGAAAAAGTTAAAAATTTAGAATCAAAAAGAAAATTCAGAATTTGCTGGGAATGGAATGGTAGTGGGAATAGAGTCTTAGTTGATAAATGTATGAAAATTGCTCTAAAATCTGGAGGAAATATAAAATTTGACCTAAAATCATTTCATGAAAAAATGAATCTGGCTCTATGTGGAGTAAGTAATAAAAGAACCCTTGAGAATTTCAGATATTTAGCAGAAAATTATTTTGACACTCGAGGAGATGATATGCCAGAAATGAGTGCGTGTACCTTAATGGTTCCTGGTTATACAAATCATGAAGAAGTTGAGCAAATTACCAAATTTGTTAGTAAAATCAATAAAAAAATACCTTACAGTTTATTAATATTTCATGGGGATTATCAAATGCGAGATTTACCAATAACACCAAGAGATCAAGCACTTAAGTGTTTGAAAGTCGCTCAAAAATATTTAGATAACGTGAATTTAGGCAATAAATTTCTGTTAGGTTTTACTTAATTTGCTTAGTTTTTAGTGAAATAATTTTTAAGATTTATATGATAAAATATTTATTTTACAAACAATTATCGTTCATACGATTACTAATTAGAATTAGAATAATCATTAAAGTAAAGGAGAACTTGGTAAAGTGCAGAAAGCTAGGATTCGCTTGAGTTCCACTACACTAGAATCACTAAATTCAGTATGTGAGCAGATTGAGAGTGTATGTAAAAGCCAGGGAATAAAAAAGCACGGTCCAATCCCATTACCTACTAAACATTTGAAAGTTCCAGTTATGAAGAATGTTTCAGGTCAAGGTACACTCCATTGGGCCAAATACGAAATGCGAATTCATAAAAGATTATTTGAAATTATTGCTAATGAACGGAGTATGCATTTAATTATGAAAATACAAATTCCTGAATCAGTTTTAGTTGAAATAGAACTAATGTGAAAATCTTATTCTACTCTTTATAAATTAGACTTCAAATTTTATTTGTACAGTAATAGTGCTTTAAATTTTATTGAACTGCCGAATACTATATAAGTTTCCAAAGTTATGGGAATTATAGTATATGGAAGATGATAAAATATTAGAGATTAGAGACATTGGTAATAAAAATTTAATTTTGTTTTTTATAATAACATTTTCGTTTTCATGGATTTTATTGTTGCCTAGCTTGATATGTTCTATATATTTTTCTAAACAAGTAGTGTTGTATGAAATTCTGAAAATTATTAGCTCATTTGGTCCATTTGTAGCGGCGTTTTTTCTTACTCTTGTTAATGAGGGTAAGGAGGGATTAAAATATTTATGGAAAAGAGGTTGGCATTGTGAAAATAAACAATATCTTTTAATTTCAATGGTTTTAATCCCCTCATTATTTCTTTTTTCTTTGGTTTTAGTAATTTTTTTTGAGGGAATTATTCCACATGCATTAGTACATTGGCCTCATCCAATCGTTATTATTACGGAGTTTTTTTTAATTTTTTTCCTTGCTGGACCATTTCAAGAAGAATTTGGATGGAGAGGATATGCTCTTGATCGTTTACAATTAAGATTCAATGCTCTCACTTCTAGCGTTATCCTTGGAGCGATTTGGGGCCTATGGCATTTACCTGCGTTTTTCATAATTGGAACAAGTCACGAGAATCAACCTTTTTACCCCTTCATTTTTAGTACAATTGTTTTATCTGTATTGTTCACATGGATATATAATAATTCTAATAGAAGCATTTTAACACCAATGATTTTTCATGCTACCATAAATTTTTCTAATTATTTATTTCACCTGGATCAAACAATTTCAGGCTTAGCCTTTTATAGATTTTTGTTGAATTTCGTCGTGGTATATGTTGTTATAAAGTATGGTCCAAAAGACTTATCTCTCTCTCCTAAAAAGGATAAAAAATCTTTTATTAGTAAGGATTTGATTTAAGCAACTATATTTAAATCAGTTAATTATTATAACTTAAATAAGTATTTTAGCATTAATTTGTAAATTGATTCTCAAAATGGGTTATAATGGCAGACTTTCATACTAAAACTTTTTACGGACAAAAATCGAGTATAATTATAACAAGTCCAGCTAAAATGGTTCCTTATATCTTTATAAGCTGTATAAATAGAAAAGATGATGGGACTTGGGAAAGCCCACGCAAAAGTGAGGGTAAAACGGTAAAAATTTCAATTGAAGAAATTATCTGTTTTTTGGAAGTTCTCAGAAGAAAAAGTGCTAACTGGAGAGGGTATCATGTCTTTAGAGAGCGAAAAACAGAAATCTACGTAGGATGGGAAGATGAATCCCGTCAAGTGCTTAAAATTAAGATTGGCAACTATACAAAAAAACTGCGATTTCCAAATATAAATTTCATGACGTTATTACTAGAACATTTATTACGAGAAAAAATCGAGTTTGCTACAAGCGGTACGTTTGAATCTAAAGAGAAAGAAGAAAAAGTTGATGAGGAAACAGAATACAGTTTATTTTCAGAACATATTATAGCGAGAGATGGATTACAGGTTGTTGAAACCACTGAATATGGAGTTTCTGTCGATACAGTGGAAGTGAAAGCAAAAGTGAAAGTAGAAAGTCCAAAAGCTCTCTTAATTATACTGGATACTGGAGAAGAGTTTTGGATTCCTAAGTCTACAATTCATTCTTTATATGTTTTAGATAAAAAGGACAAATATCAAAATTTTGTAGTAGATAAGTGGATTATTGAAAGAAACAAGATCATA
>CAZBNW010000144.1:0-5655 GCA_964493385.1 uncultured archaeon
AGTAAGCTAAATTGATACAGCCGTTTCTTGTTTAATGTTGACATATCGATAATTCAAAGTTTTGTTTTTTAAAGAGCACGAAAATTTTACTTATTAAGCTAATTCTATAATACAAGTTGAAATCTGTTGATCTTTGAACATAACGGGGTCGATAGCTCCAGAACTCACTGTATTTATTTTCCTAAAACAGTTTTAAGCCATAAATTATAAAGGATCCAATCCGTTTCTCCCTTTGGTTTTACATAAAAACTATTATTAAAAAAATCATAGAAAAAATAATTACTAGGATTAGAATCGATTTTACCAATTACATATCGTACAATTAATCCAGTGATGACGAAAAAGAAGCCAAAACTGATTAATGGAACACCTTTATCCCCCAAAATTTGATGGAAAATGAGAAAAAAAATTCCTATTAACACGATTGTTAGCCCAAGTACGAAAATCAACATAGAAGTGTTGCTATATATTGTCCATTTGTAGAAATTTTTTCTACAGCCTTGACATATGGGTACATCCAATGTAAATTTAAGAGTTGAGTTTTTTCTTAATTTTGCTAGAGCTTTTATCTTCTCAACTTGCTTATATTTATATGGTTCCGAATAAACATTTGTAGAGCTACAGGCCACACACTTTAATTTATTCAAAATTAAATGCTTTTTTTTTCCATTGATACCCATTATTCCGCACTATAAAATTAATCGAATAAGATTAAAAATCAGTAATGTTATTAAGAGTTATATTTGTTTATTAGTGTTTTAGTCTTATACAGAATACATCTATATATATTTACATTTCTAATTCAAAAATAAAAAAAAAATGTTAAATAGAAATCAAGAAAATCACAGCATCAATATACTTGAAGATATTAAAGAAAAAGCCGCTGAAAAAACTAAAACTTAATAACACTAATTATTTTTTATCCCTATGAAATTTGGGTATTATGTAAGAACTGTGTATAATTACAATGAAATTCGCGACTTAACTCTAAGAATTGAGGGATTAGGATTTAATTCCATTCATGGAAATGATCATCTCATTGGTCTTGATGAAATCCAAGACAAAAAAGAACCATATTTAGAAGCTATTACGTAATTGACTGCTTTGGCTGTAGAAACGCATGAGATAAAATTAGGACATATTGTTCTGTGTAATTCCTTCCGAAATCCTGCTTATTTAGCTAAATTGATTTCAACGATAGACAATATTTCAAATGGTCGAGCCTTAATGTGGATTGGAGCTGGATGGTATGAGGAAGAATATAATGCATATGGCTACCAATTCCCCACACCAAAAAGAAGGGTTGATGAACTCGAAGAATCTCTTACTATATACAAGAAATTATTTACAGAAGATGTAACTAATTTTGAAGGTACGTTTTGGAAGCTTAAGAGAAATAGAAACTATCCTAAACCCGTTCAAAAACCTTATCCACAGATAGTTTTAGGAACATCAGGAAGGAGAATGATCGATATAGCTTGTAGAGAAGCAGATGGAATAAATTTAGCATATTTATCAGCCCAACAACAAAATATTGAAGTGCTTATCGATAATATTTCTATTATTAATGAAAAGCTAAAAAAATACAACCGTGATCCTTCTAAGTTCGAAATCTCGCTTTTCAATGGTATTGCTATCGCAAATAGTCAAGAAGAGGTTAATAATATAAGAAGACAAAAAAGGATCTTAAAAAGAGATCTAAGAAATCACTTTATTGGGCTTCCTGAAGATATTAAAGAAAAAATCATAGAATTTGAAAATATGGGTATCAAAAAAATGGTTATAGCACTTGAAAAAACTGAATTAGAAGATCCTCTTGCCGTTTTCAGTAAGGAAGTGATGTGAAAAATTAGAGATTTAATTAAAGATAATCAGAAATTCGAACTGTAATTACATCGTGGATATTATATTTTTCATCTAACAGTTTTTCAATATTCACTTTTTTAATTTTTTTTGATTTCTTTAACAGTAGATGTGGTAAATAAAAACCATATCGATTTTTGACCTCTAAAATAATTGAATTTAAAGATATTTCAATTATATCATCAATATTTTTTCCTTTTAATAGGTTTTTTTTACAAACCTCTTTAATACTTTTAATTATATGTTCTACGCATAAAGTGCTCACATGTTTATCGGTGAATCGTGCTAATTTATAACCCTTGTTTTCTACACATAATATTTTATAGTTAGGGATTTTACCAAGAGTAATACTCCTTTTATCCTTATAATATTTATCATAGCCTAAATAATTATATTCAGAATCCCTATGTCTAAAGAAAGGTGTAAAATGAAGAACATAGGGGGGATAAATTACTTTCCTTCCTAATACATTCATGTAATATACTCGGCCTCCATATAAAGAATGAGCTCTTTTCTCCATTCCTAATACACCTGCCTCATCTTCATTCGTTGGATACTTTTCATGGGAAACGCATGTTCCACACCCATTAAATATCCATAAAACAAAAATATTTTTTCTTGTATAGTTTTTTGTCCGTTCTATTAATTTTCTTTTGCTTATTTGAGAGTTTTGGCATTCGATAACTACCTTCTTTCCATCTCGCAATACAAAATAAATATCTGCTATTTGATCCTCTATCTTATATTCCATCTTTTTCATAGAAACTGGATTGAATTTGGGAAACATTATATACCAATAAGCTTTCATAGTCTTATGTTCTATAGTTTCTGGCTCAAAACAGTAGTTCCTATTACCCTTATGCAAAAAACTACCTAAATCTTGATTATAAAAAAGAGCTTTTTTACAGGTTGTACATAACCAAGTATAATTTTGGAAGTTTTTGGGTAGACCGTCTAAAACATTGAAAATCTTTCCTAACTCAAAATTAAAAGCAAGAATAATTTTTTTGTCTGTTTCCATTGCCCCTTTATTAGATTACGATTTAAAAAAACCCATGGTTTTTAGTGAAGGGAGTCAAAATCGCAGAGAATCAATTTATAGTAAAATTCGAGCCTATTGAGACATTGATGGTTATTGAACCAAAGATGATTAAGGAAAATTAATTTAAACGAAGTATGAGTTATCTATTTAAAGGTTTTAATTATGTATGATGTAGTAATCTCTGGTGCTGGACCTTCAGGATCGCAATGTGCTAAAGTCTTAGCTAAAGAGGGATATGAGGTTGCATTAGTTGAAAAAAATACAGATTGGCGAAAACCATGTGGAGGAGCTATTCATTCTAGCGTTTTGGATCTGTATCCACAGCTAAAAAAATTAGATATTCCAAAAGTTTTAGGAGTTGTTATGCATTCAGCAGAATATCATAAATTGGAATTTAAGGGGCCGGGTAATGAATATTCAATAATCATGGATAGGTTAGAGCTCGATAATTTAATGAGAGATGCTGCAGTTGAAGCAGGAGCAGATCTTTTTGATAAAAATTTATCATTTGATTTTATAATAAAAAATCAGAAAAAAATAGGTGTGAAAACGAAATCTCCTACTGGTATCAAGGAGTATTATGGAAGTGTAATTATAGTTGCTGATGGTATGAGTTCTAAATTAGCCCTAAAATCGGGAATAAGATCAAAATGGAAAATCAACGAACTAGCGATTGGCAAATGTGCAATAATGGAAGGAAATAATCATTTAGATGAAGAATTTGTATATGTATACTTTAAGCCATATCAGGGATATGGATGGATATTTCCATTAGGTAAAAAAAGGTTCAATATTGGCGTATTTTCATTTGGCGAAGACAACATTAAATATAACTTGCATAAAATTTATCAAGAATTTCTTGATAATCCTAATATTAAAAAATACATTCCAAGTTCCAACTATAAAACTATATGGACAGGTTCATATTCTTTTCCCGCAGAAGGAGTATTGGAAAAAAGTTTATATAGTGATAACTTAATGTTAATAGGAGATGCAGGGGGATTTGTTTCTCCTATAAGTGGTGAAGGAATTCAAACATCAGTTATCTCCGGTAAAGTTGCGGGGGAAACAGCTATAGAAGCTTTACAAGAAGAGGATTATTCAAAAAATATTTTAAAAAAGTATAGAACTAACCCTGAAATCAAGAATATCATTAGGAATTTCAAATTAAAACGGTCAATGATTAAATTCTTCTACGAGAATAAAGGTAGAAATCTTAATAAAATGCTTAGCTTATCTGAAAAAGATTTAGAGTTTAGGGAGCAGGTAGTTAACATGTTTACATACGGAGAAATTCCTTCAAAGGATTTTCTAGCGAAAATCAATGATTAGTTAAGCTTCTAAAGTAAAAATTAAAATACAATCTCACTAATTACAACAATGAGATCCAATAAGTTAATAATAAGAATAATTCAGAGAAAAAAGGAAGTTTATTATTCATTATTTTCAATCTCAATAAGTTATTTGTTATGTTGGATTCTAATTTTATTCATTAGTTTTGCAGATAGTCAAGTAATTTTACCATTTTTATTTTGGAGTATAGCTGTTTTAATTTTTAATTATGCTCTTGACATGTATCATGCGTCTAAGAAAAATAATGAATCTGTCTCAAAAAAATTAATATTTTTGCTAATTTTTATGTCAATCATTATTAATTTCATTGTTGTATTGAGATTAGTGATTTTAATATTATTTGATATTTATTATACAATTCCTACCTGTATCTACTTTCTTGCATCAGTTTTGATTTATTATATCCTGAGGAGAGAAATAAAGAAATATTATTCTAGAAAAAATAAACAGATTATTGAATAAAGAGTAAAGGCTATATATTAATTACGAATGGTTTGAAAGTTAATCATGAAATCAAATGAATTGACTTTTGTTAAAGAAGAGAGAGAGTCATACCTTTTGATCTATATTCTCATAATCATCATGATAACTACAGTCTTAATTGTTCTTAGGATTATCTTTTACTTCTTCCAAGAAGATTCATCAGGATTGTTAATTTTTGATTTATTAATGAGAAATAGAGACCTAAACTTTAGAACCAATTACGATTTAATGCATAACGGAATTATTCAATATTATGAAGATAATCCTCTAGTAAATGAAAAAGCAATATATCTCTACTTCTGGTATTTTATTTTTTATCCTTTCTACATTATACCATTAGAAATTTCAATATATCTCTGGGATCTATTAAGATTCATTTCTACGATATACATCGCAATTAAGATCAAGAAGTTAGTTAAAAGTAGAAAAGATCTCCTTTTTTTCTTTTTATTTTCTGGCATTGGATATTTCGCTGATATGTATTTAAATAACAACAATTGGATAATTCAATTACTTTTATTTGAATCATATATTCAATTAGATAAAGATAAAAAGCTCTTCTCTGGAATTTTTTTTACTCTTGCCACGTTTAAAATAATCTTAATTACTATTCCGTTTGTATTCATTATTATTAAAAAGATTAAGGGGAAAGATTTAATTTATTATTTTTTACCCTTTACCCTAATCTGTATTCCTTATATAATTTTTCCAGAATATTTCTTATCGATGATCTCTAATTGGCTTCACAGTGCAGATACAACATCAGGACTCCCTATTCTAACCTTCTTTTTAATAATTTGGCGTCTAATTCAACCTGCTCACCTGATGTTCATTAGTGTTATAGTATTAATCATTCTCCTGAATATTCAGAATGAAAAAGCGAAAAATAGAATTGCTTCTTTAATCTATATATC
>CAZBNW010000145.1:0-1259 GCA_964493385.1 uncultured archaeon
AAATTCTACAACGTGAGAATAGAAGGGTCTTACCCTAAATACCCTGATCCTGCCATTCAAGGTTTCTTACTTGAAGTAAAGTCTATACCAACAACAATTAGCGCATATGATCATGATACGCAAGTAGAACTACCAGATAAATTATATACAGTGAATTATGATGAACTTGTTAGTATAATGATTCAATATTCTGTTGAATTTGGAGCTTCATTGCCCAATGCTCATCTGTCATATAGTTGGTTGGGACTACCTTATGTTGATTTTACCGCTGATCCGGTGCATACTGATTATTATACTTTTACTATTAATACTTCAGAAGCTCAGACTACTGGCTTACAAGTTATTAGCATTACAGCTTACCTTGAAAATTTTACTGCTCTAACTGTCGTAAATCCCTTCTCAGTTTATCTTGATATTAAAGAAAGAAAAACAACTCTCAATAATGAACCTGATGATATATATTATTTACGACCTCCAGATATTTGGGTCGAAGACACTGAAATTTTCATGTTCACATACAGAGATTATAACACAGAAAAGGTTCTTGGTGATTTATCTACAGCTAGCTTTGTTTGGGAAGAATTGTATGAGAATGGAACAAAAAAAGAAGGCGTTTACGGTTCTGGAGAATTAACGGAACTTTCAAATAAAACATATGAATTGGATTTTAACACTGAATTAAGATCTGTAGGCAATTATTTCTTATTCGTTACCATGAAAAAAGACAATTACGAGGAAAAGAATGTCATTTTAAGCTTAAAAATTGTATTAAGAGAGATTACTGAAACAGTATTTGTTAATTCTCGATTAGTAGGACCCGATACTCAAATTAGTGTAAATAAGGGAGCAAACATCAATTTCAATATTAGTTTAACGGATGATTCTAGAAATAATATTGATTTACAAGGAGCAACAGTTGAGATATATTTTGGGTATACAGGTAATAATGTACCTGCTCCTGAAACCCCTGGAACACCTGGACTTTATACACTAACATTTAGTACGAGTAATATTGATACTTTTATTGCACCTAGAACGTTTGTGGCTATAATATATATTAATGCTGATAACTTCACATCTGAAGAAATACGTATAGTTATTACTGTTAAAATGGAAGAAATATTTCCAGGGATGCCAACATTCTACTTTATCTTAATTACTGCATCAATTATTGGTGTTGTAGGAAGTGTAGTTGCATACAGAGTTATCCAACAAGCAAGAATCCCAAAACATGTTAAAAAAATCAGGAAAATCAAAAG
>CAZBNW010000145.1:1359-5648 GCA_964493385.1 uncultured archaeon
CTTGCTAAATACCCTGATGAGCTCATTATTAGTGATGAAACTTTAATGCAAATCTACGCGGCACATGAATATACAGGAGAACCTGGAATGATAAGTCTATTAGTTGGACCATTGAATATTGCTTCATATTATACTGGTCGAGAGAAACCTCTTTATATCATTTTGCTTCTGAATTTGGATGAAGATGCTGATGCTTATGAAGGGGGGTTATCAGATATCTCTCGTGTTATTTTCCAGAATTTCGAGGATAATGCTTACCTGGAGATGATCCCTTTTCTATTCCAACGTTTATCAACATACCCTCATTTAAATGAAGAACAGAGTTTAGCGATTACTTATTTAGATGGTGTTAATCGATTGATAATAAATAGACTTAGAGAAGAAGGCGTAATTACTAAATCAGAATTAAAAATTTGGCTGAAAGATCGATATAGAGAGGGATTTTTTGATGTAGATGCAATCTTGATGGAATTAATTAAAAAGGAAATAATAAAAGAAACCTCAGTAAAAGGAATGCCTTCTGAATTAATCTTTCTTATAAATGATCTCTTTATGATCAGAAGACCACCAATTAAATTACTTAAAAATCCTGTTGAACGCGGACTTCCTGAAAGATTCGTTGAGGAGTATCACATCGCTGTAAAGAATTTTTTCCAAAAATATCGTCCCTCAGATGAAGATAATCTGAAAGTTTTAGATGAAGTCGTTGCTGACCCTCAAGTCTATGAAATTATGAAGTTATTAAAAATCTCAATTGTTACTAAAAATGTTTTGGAGAAACTTAGAAAAAAAGGTGTAGATGACATAGATGGGGGCTTAAAGAAGTTATGGGATAACCAAATGATTCATGTATTTCAAGATAGTAAAGGAAACGAATATTATGCCTTACTGAGTGAGTTTTATAATTCATTGGTATATCCGAAATACATGGTAAATACAATAATTCATCAATATAATGTAAAATCTAAATCAAACGGAGTTCTAATTGAATATTTAAATGTTCTCGATGATAATTATCGATCTACAAAATTAAGAGCTCAAGTTGAAGAAGAAGAATAAAAACAAATAATTTGAATTTTTTTTTTAATTTTTTTTATTTCTTACTAAAATTTTATAATAAAAAGAGTAATAATGATTTTAAAGATTATAGGTTAGTCAAATAACCTTTTAATTTCTTTGCTTTTTCAAAAAACTCTTTATAAAGAGCATCATCTCCTAGTTCAAGGCATAAATCCGATATTTTTTCAAAATATTCGGCAGTTTGAGCAATGTCACCATTTTCTAAGCTAACTTTTGCTTGATGAATTAATTGATCTCTTTCAAACAGAGGTTTTAATAATGGAGAAGCATCAGTACTTATTCCTAAGATATCTGCAATTATTTGTATCATTTTTTCCCGATTATTTGGATCGATAGCTACCATTGAATATGTTTTCAATCCAAGAATTTCTTCAATTTTTTGAATGTTCAACGCATCATGTAAATCTTGTTTGTTTCCAATAACCGCAATATGTGCATAAGATGCGTGTTCTTTTATCAATTCAATGAAAAACTTACTCTTTTCCACATTTTCTAATGTAGAATCTGTGACGATGAGAACAGCATCACTGCCGATAATGAAGTCATTCCACAAGTAGCTAAATTGCTCTTGACCGGCAAAATCCCACAGATGGAAATATAGTTTACCAATTTTAACAGTTGAGATTTTTCCTGTAATGGTAGGAATATGGACTGAAGGAATCTCACTGGCACAGATCAGTTTTGTAGTTGTTGTTTTTCCTACACCTGAAAATCCTACTAAAGAAATCTTAGTTTTAAGATTTCTATGAATGGAATCCATTATCGGATCCAATAATTCCATAAGGGAGAGATCCAAATTATCTATATTATCACCAAATGTATCTAAAAATTCTTTTTTTAAGGTTGCCAATTCAGATTTTGTCCGTGACAGATCGTCATTTATATCAGTTATGAACATAAACGTTAATCCTAGATCTCTCTCTAATATAAATACTATTTTGTATTTAATGTAATCATAGCTATCAAGTTCGATTCCCGTTCCCTTAGTAGTTGCTTCAATAATCTCCTGATATAATTTATTAAAATCCTCTGTATGAACTGCTTTGCCAAAATTCTTATTATATAAGACTTTTTCACCCTTTAAGATATAAACTTGTCTTAACATATTCCGTAGCCTAATTCTTATGAAACTTTAATAATAAAGAAGGTGACTTATCTTTTTCAAAGATAAAATCATTATTTTGACATTTTTCTTTGATTCTTCAATCTAAATCTAAATATTTAAATTTTTAGAAATTAAAAAATATGAGAGATAATAGAGAGAATTAATATGACAGTTTTTTATTTGAAAAAAAAGATTTAGATAAATGTTTGAAACTATTAAGTATATTTTCTTTTTTATTTTAAATGATTAAAAAACTCTAATCAAATTTATATATCTTTTCAGAGTTGATGGATAAGTGTGTTAACAAAGTAAGTTAAAATTTATAGAAATTCAAATAAATTTTGTACTAATTTGATATTACACTATTTTTTTTGTTATAAAAGAATTGTAAGATTTTACACATTGTAATCTATTGATAAAAAGTTAAATATTTAAATATGCATTAGTTATGTACAAAAAACTATTTTTCAGAATAATAAAATAATACAATTTTTATTAAAAAAAATGGTAACAAAGACATGAAATACAAAATAAAACGGAGTTTTAAGATACCTTTTATACTTCTTCTGATTCTTTTGACAGGTATTTCTCTTACATCGCTATCGGTAAATCAAGGCAATTTTAGTGGTACTTCGAATTTACCCTCAAATGACGATATATATAAAGAAGAATATTTTAAGAAGAACTCCAATTCTCCAAAAACTTCAGATATATTTTATCCAGGTTCTAAGTATGATTTATCAGAATGGTGGAATAAGACTTATCGGTTTAGAATTGGGTTCGAAGTTGAAAATCTTGATAATTTTGACAGGTATCAACCTGTTGATGTGTTTTTCAACTTCCAGGAAAATGAGCATTATGAAGGTAGTACAAGATTAGTCAGTTATAACGCAACTGGGAGTGATGAATGGAGCAACCCAGTCCCCATTCAACTATGGAATACTACTTACTATCCCACTCCAAATTATATCCAATCTTGCACTGTAACATTCATAGCTAGTGTTTCTGCATTATCCAACCAGACATATTTTCTTTATTATAACGAAAATATGAACGAGATTGAAATTCCAAATTATGATACTGATTTTACCAGTGTTTTACTTGGAGGAAAACTCACAGTAACAGTAGGAGAATCAGGATCTTTATATGAAGCTGTACTACAGCAAGGTCTAGCTGTATCAGAATTAAATAAGGATACAATTAATTTGCATACAGATGAATCTTTAGCACCAGAAAAACAGTTATCTCATCCAAATCTAAGACTTTTAACTCATATGGATGAAAATCAAGGAACAACTGTTTTTGATGCTAGTGGTAATGGTCTTGATGGCACTTTCTATAGAGGCGATCCTACGTGGACTTCTGGTATTGTAGGATATGGTTTATCATTTGATGGAAATGATGATGTGAGTTTTGGAGCCACTGCTCTGGAAGGACTCGGAGAACCATTCAGTGATACAAGTACAGAATTTACTATCACAGCCTGGATTAAACCAGCATCTTTAACCAATCCACGAAGCAACCATTATACACAAAACTGTTTTATGGCAAAAGCAAGTGATCCTAGTAATGATAACTTTGAAATTGGGATAAATTCTGGATCAATTGGAGGAACAAGTGCAGGAACTATTCATGTATATATTGATACAGAAGCAGTAGATACTTATGCTAACTTTGGAACACTCGGGGATGTTCAAGTAGGTGAATGGAATTTTATTGCACTTCGATATGATTCTGGTGATGTAGATGTTAAGATAAATGATGCATGGTACACCTCTACTGCTTGGAGTGGTGCTTTTGATCTTGATCAAGCTGAAGGTGGTCTATTTACAATAGGATCAACAGACCATGTTGATACCTATTTTACTGGTGATATAGATGAGGTTGCAATTTATAATATTGCGCTTTCAGATGAATTAATTGATGACTATAAATATGCATCAAGCCCATCTACAATTCAATCAATAACAGAAATCGAGAATGGTCAAGTATTCTCAAGATATCGCGTTGAGTGGACTAAAGCATTTGATATGACCACTATAGACTATTGTACCTTTTATTATGATTATAATTTATGGAATATCGAGAGAACAATTTATTTCGA
>CAZBNW010000146.1:0-5627 GCA_964493385.1 uncultured archaeon
ATGTTACTGGAGATAATCAAGAAGAGATAGAATCCAAAATAAAAAGCCTTAAAAAAATTTATCGTAAAAATGGTGTGAGATATATGAAAGTTCCCGATAACGCTAAAGAAGAAGCTTTAAAAATACCACAATTTGCTGCGAGAGTAGCTGATTTCAGGAAAGGCGGTGGTTTTGAGTATGTTGGTTCATTTTTACCTTTAGAAAAAGTTCCTGATGCGATTGAAAAAGCAAGTAATATTGCTATAAAGTATAATTTTGTGCCCACTATACTATGTAGAATAATCGGAAAAGGGCATAATGTAATGTTTTCAGCATCATATCCATTTAAACGTAACGATCCAGCTGATATGAAAATTGCTCGAGAAGCGTTAGATTTAACTAATAAACTTGTTTTAGAGTTAGGTGGTATTCCATGGAAAGCAGAGCTTGCTGGTCAAAAATTAATTATCGAAAAAATGGATCCAAATTATAAAAAATTATATCAAAACATCCGAAATTTAGTGGATCCAAATGGTATTATGAATCCTGGAAATTGGGAGGTTTAGTAAAATGACATCTGAAATATATGAAGATTGGAAAAGTATTGTTCATAGGTGTTTTCGATGTGGTTATTGTAAATTTACTCAAGATTACTCTGATTTTAATTGTCCAAGCTATAAAAAATTTAGATTTGAGACTTATAGTACTGGTGGTAGAATGTGGCTCATATTTAGTATAATTAATGGGGATCTTCAATGGAGTAAAAACTTATCTAATGTGCTCTATACTTGTACGACTTGCGGTAATTGCATAGATAATTGTAGATTTCCTAAATTCAATGACTTTCTTATTGATATAATTGAAACTGCTCGAGTAGAAGCAGTTGAAAGTGGTTTTTGTCCCGAAAAGCAAAAAGCTTTATTGGAAAGAACTGAAAATCCAGCAAATTATAATCCTTATGGTGAACCTAATTCGGATAATTCTGATTTAAAAGAGAAGTATGAATTACCTGATGAAGCTGGATGGGTTTGTTTTATAGGTTGCACTTCTAATTATCGCCAGAAGAGTTTAAGAGATGCTACATTACGTTTTCTTAAAAAAGCCAACATTAATTTTACATTGATCGATGAGCACTGTTGTTGTAGCCCAATAATTCGAACTGGTCAAATAAATCCCGTGAAAGATTTTATGAATTATAATATTACACAAATTAAAAATACAGGGGCTTCTAAAGTTATTACTTCATGTGCAGGGTGTTATCGTACTATAAAGAAAGACTGGGTAAAATTTGGAGCGAATTATGATTTTGAAGTATTCCATACTATAGAATTGGTTAACCAACTTTTGGATGAAGGACGAATAAAAATTAAATCTGAATATAAAAATATAGTAACTTACCATGATCCCTGCCACTTAGGACGCCATGTGGGGATGTATGAAATCCCACGAGAAGTGTATAATAAAATTCCTGGAATTAAATTAGTAGAGATGCGACGAAATAAAGAAAATGCATGGTGTTGTGGTGCTGGTGGAGGTGTAAAGATTGGTTATCCCGAATGGTCAGTAGAAATCTCACAAGAAAGGTTAGTAGAAGCTAAAGAAACAGGTGCCTCTGTAATATCTTCAATATGTCCATTCTGCAGAACGAACTTATCAGATGCAAATGAAAAATATAATATGGGTTTTGAAGTAATTGATTTAATTGAGCTTATAGATCAACTGGACTTTGAAATTTTAAAAAAAAATTAACTTTAACTTTTTTAATAATCTAATTTTTCTCCAAGTGCCATGCGAGCTAGATCACTTAATAAATAATTCTTCAATCCTTTTCTATCTACTTTCGATCCTAAAACATCTTTACACATGGGGCAATTAAATACACATGCTTCAGCGCCATTATCGACCATATCTTTAACATTTTTATTTTGAGTTGGTCTTATCAAATCAGCTTTACCTATCCATGCAAATGCTCCCGCACAACATAATGCATTTTCTCTATCATATTCTCTTGCAACTCTCTCCACACCTATTAGCTCACAAATTTTATCAACCCATTTATCAGTTTCAGGTATAAATCTATTGGAGCAATTTCTTTGATACGCAACTTTCATATTAAGTTTTGTTAATTCTGATTCGTGATCTTTTAAATAATTATAGACATATTCAAAGAGATGAATTGGTTTGAATGGTACTTCAATATTATTTCTCTGGCAATATGAGGTCCATAATCCATAGCATTCATCATGCCAACAAATCAATTCTTTTATTCCATGTTTTTCTATATTGTCAATTATAATCGGAACTCTTTCTCTTATTACTGAATCCCTAGCGACGTGGTGATACATTAAATTACAAAAAAAAGCACGACCACTTATATATTGCAAATTCTCAAACATCTGCCCTTTCATTTCTTCCGGATTCATTCTTGAAAAAGTACATTTATGAAAAACCGGTTTATTTGGGTCGATTTCCTTTAATCTCAACTCACCAGGAGGTTGAAATTGCTTAATCATATTATCAAGTAGAGTAGGATCAATATTGAATGTATTATACTTTTCTTGTAATTCTGTTTTCAAATCAAATGGATGCGAATCATATGGACAATATTCATCGCACGCGTAACATGTAACGCATTGTTTTAAGACGAATGAATCCTTTCCATTAATCATTTTTTCCATTTCAGTTCTTGCTGTTTCTTTATCAATATCCATCCATTGACATCGAGTTAAACAGTCAATATTTTCACACTCAGAACAATGAGATTCATCAAACATATTTCTTTCAGTTTTTAGTTTTAATTTAAAATCTATAAATTGTATGAGTTATTATTCAAAAATTTAGAACACATTTTTAATTTTGTGAAAGTAAGCTTTATAAAACTGTACAAGATTCCTAAAACAAAGTTTGAAGTAATTTAAAAAGAAATCTATCTTAAAGAAAATGGAAATAAATTAAAAATTAAATGAAATTTAAAAAAAATAAAAATTTTTTTGCTTTTTAAGTTTTTTTCCATTAATCTAGAATATGAGTAATCCAAGTCCACCATTAAAAATAGGAAGTAAAAGTAAGCCCATAAAGATTGAAGCAGTAAGAGACATAACAACTAATAGAGTATTTATACTTGGACCAGCGGTATCTTTGAAAGGATCACCAACGGTGTCTCCTGTGATAGATGCCTTGTGAATATCCGTACCCTTTCCTCCCAGATTGCCATCTTCTATCCATTTCTTAGCGTTATCCCAGGCTCCACCGGCATTAGACATCATTACAGCGAATACAAATCCAGAAAGGATTGCCCCCGCTAAGAAAGCCCCTAAAGCAGCGACACCAAATAAAATTCCTATGACAATGGGTATTAAAATTGATATTAAACTCGGTAAAATTAATTCTTTTAATGATCCTTTTGTAGCAATATCAATTGTCTTGCTGAAATCTGCAGCTTCCTCACCAGATAGAATTTTTGGATTAGATTCAAATTGTCGCCTTATTTCATCCACCATCTTTGCAGCGTTTCTCTGAACTGCCAATATTAAAAGTGCTGAAAAAAGTGCTGGAACTACTACACCTATGAATGCTCCAATTAAGACTTTCGGGTTTAATAAATCTACTGCAGTGATTCCCGCTTCTATTGTAAATGAGAATAATAATGCTAATACTGTCAAATTGGCAGCTCCAATTGCGAAACCTTTAGTAATCGCTTTAGCAGTATTTCCTGCGGAATCTAATCTATCAGCAGTACGGATAATATCATCGCCTAATTCTCCTTGTTCAGCTATAGCTCTAGCATTATCAACTATAGGGCCGTAAGCATCGTTAGAAACTATGGTTCCTACAATAGATAACATTCCAACAGCTGCCATTGCTACACCAAAAAATCCATCAAGAGCAAATGCAAAAGCCATAGCAAATACAATTCCTATCGCTGGCGGAACAACACTAATCAATCCATAGGAGAACCCAGAAAGAATAACAACAGCATGTCCTTCTTGTGCAGCATGAGCCATATTTCGTGTTGGTTTTTTATCATCTCTCGTAAAATAATCACTAGTAAAGCCGATAATTAAACCACTTGCTAAACCTAACAAGACAGCAAAATAATCCAACCATATTTTTCCATAATAACTTGGATCTAACAATGGATCTAGCGTCATTAACAAGGCAAAAAGCGCCCCAAGTCCAGCAAAAATAAAAGTAGCAAAGTATGTACCGTAATTTAGAGATTTTCCTGGATCTTCAGAACCTTTCCATTTGATAAAAAAAATACCTATAAGAGATGCTATTAATCCAACTCCCGATAATACTATGGGATAAATAACAAACGATCCTGAAACATCTCCAACAACTAAAGCTGCTGCTAAAATCATTGCAGCAACAATTGATGCTACATATGAGTCAAACAAATCGCTACCCATTCCAGCAATATCTCCTACGTTATCTCCAACATTATCAGCTATCGTTGCGGGATTTCGTGGATCATCTTCTGGAAGGTCATATTCCGCTTTTCCAACGAGATCTGCCCCTACATCAGCTGTTTTTGTGTATATTCCACCCCCACATTTCATAAAGAGGGCAATACTGCTCGCACCGAAGCTATACCCTAATACAACTAGAGGTGTTTGAAATATCCAATAAACAATTGAAACTCCGATTAATGCTACTCCCACAACGGCCAATCCCATAACTGAACCTCCAAAGAATGCTATATCAAATCCCTTTTTAGTTCCTATGGTACACCCTTGTGCGGCTCTTGTATTAGCTTTAACACCTACATACATTCCCAACCAACCAGCTAACATGGAACCGACAGCACCGATTATGTATGCTAAAGCTTGTTCCCAATTAAGTATACCACTCGTAATTGGAACTTGGAATCCTGTCATCTCAGAAGGTAAAAATAATAACATTACAACAAAAAGTACAACGACAAAAATTCCAAGAATCTTATATTGGATTTTGAGGTAAGATGTGGCTCCTTCTTCAATATACCCAGCAACCTCCTGCATTCTTTCATTTCCCGGGTCTTCTTTTAAGACTAAATACCTAAAGTACATTGCCATTGCTATTGAGATTATCCCTGCTATTAATGCCACAATTAAAATTATTGGTACAGCCATAATTTTTCACTTAATTACGATTTTTTTGTTAAATTATTTATAAATCAAATATACAATAATATCACTCAAAATTTCCTAAATCATTAAAACATTTTGAATTCAAGAGAAATTATTTTTCTAAGAAAAAGTAAAACATTATAAATTGAACTGAATGTTTATTAATCATTCAAAGAAATTAATTTTGGATGTTAAGGTCGAAATTTAGCAAATATAACCCCAAGATTGATAATAAATGTCTTTATTGGATGAAAGCGGACTTACTCTATTAGAAAAAGCCCGAGAAGAAAGAAAAGCATATAACTGGTTGGAAGCAGTAAGGCTATTTGATCGAGCTGTAGATTATTATATTGATAAAAAAGAACCAGAAATATTAATAGAGATTTGTATGGAAATTGTGGTTTATAGTATTGCTTACTTCTCTACTGTTACAACAACTGAACAACTTATAGAAGTTTTTAGTTTAGAACTTAAAATCTTTGAAAAAAGCGAATCTTTCTATAAGCAGTTAGGGAAAAAACCTGAAGAACTGGAATG
>CAZBNW010000147.1:0-5494 GCA_964493385.1 uncultured archaeon
CAAGAGACGTGTTAAGATTTTTCAGTAAATTGTTTGAAAATCAATATGAAAAGGAAATACTAGAACTATATACTAAATTCAAAGGAGATATCTCAATTTTTCGGAAGGATCCTTATTCAAAACAAAGTTTAAATAAAGAAATTGAGGATATTTTCCATTTAAATCTAACTTTGCCTTTCAAAATAGGGACAACAAGAGGAAAAAAAATACCTCCTAAAGCAAAAAAGATTTTTCAGTTTGCTAAGGCTCTCGCTCATAAAACAAAAAGTGAAATTTTACTAGAGAAATTATTTGCTGAAGTTAGTAAATCTTTCAAATTGAATAATGAAGAAATAGCTGATTTAATTTATAGTTTAGTCGAAAACGAAGTTATTCTACCCATTATACGGGAGGAATCAAAAAAGAGATTTCCTTTCCATTTTTAAAGTTATAATTCTTAAAAGTGAAAACCCTGTATTTTTATCAATTCTAGAAAAAGAATTTAAACTAAGCATACAATATTTTTACTAATCAAATTCAATTTAACTATAAAATAAGGAGTAAGAGATTTGAAATTAACAGAGATTATTGGATTGGAAGAAAATCACGCCAAACTTTTAGAAAGAGAGGGAATTTCAAGCACTGAAGATTTAATTCCACTTACATATAATCAAATTAGAAAGCTTGCAAGAAATATTGGTGTTGCCGTAAAAACTCTAGATACATGGCAGGAACACGCTGAACTGATGCAGATTCAAGGTGTGGGTCCTGAAATGGCTAATGCGTTAAATCTTATAGGAGTAGATTCAGTGAAGGAATTTGCTAATAGAAATCCTAAAAGTACAATAGAAAAATTAAAACAGTTAAAAAAGGATAATCCTAAAGCTCTTGTAAAAGTTCCTTCTCAAAAAGATGTTGAAAGTTGGATTAAAGATGCGAAAAATCTTTCAGGAGCTCCAGCGAAAAAGCCAACGAAAAAAGAAGAGCCAACTCCAAAACCGATCACTCCTATTGAGTATATACCTATCGAAGAATTTGTAAGTGATTATGGAGACTATGGTCGAGATTATTGGAATAATAAATGGAAAACTTCTCCGATAATCTACACGGGGAGGGCATTGAGGGCAGAAGTTTACACGAAACAAATAGATGTAGATGTTAAAGCCTTTATCAAGAAAAATGATGCAATATTATGGCATGTTGTGACCCAGGTTGGATTAAGAAGAAAAACGCCTAATGAAACTGCTTGTGCAATACAAGATTTTGTTTGTAATTTTCTAAAATATAAATACGATGATTTAACTGCAGAAGTGCCTGAATTCTGGCTTTTTCCGTTCGAATCAATACAATCTGGGATAGGAGATTGTGAGGATGGAGCTATTTTGATAGCGGCATTGTTGATAAATGCTGGTATTCCAAGTTGGCGTGTAAAAGTATGTGCCGCAGAAGTTATAGCTGACCCTGTTTTCGCACCTTCAGATTCTGATGTAGGAGGACATGCTTATTGTATTTATCTCGCAGATAGACCAGATAGCGAAAGAAAGTTAGAATGGGTGATACTAGATTGGTGCTATCTTCAAGATCCTGAAATACCAATAGAAAAAAAGCCCTTAGCAAGGGATGGTGGAACTGAGGGGGCTTACAAAGACGTTCTCTTTACGTTCAATGACCAATTTAGCTGGGCGCAAACCGCGTTAGAAGTGAAACGAGGGAGGATAAGTAATAATAGGACTACTTCCAAAGATGATATAATAGCACCATTAGAGGACATTTTAAAACATTTAGCGAGCGATGAACTTAAAAAGATCTTCAAAAAATACGGGATTGAAATTGAATAATAAAAAGATTGAAAAGAAATATTAAAAAAATTTTTATTAATTTCTTTTTTTGTATGATTAGGCTTTCATTTTTCAGTACTTTCATTGGAAGTTAAAGCTGTTCCACATTCAGAGCAATATTTCCCTGTATTTCGACCGTGTCTTGCACCGCAGTTAGGACATAACGATTTAAATTCAACTGTTGGAGGAATATTTTTGATCACATTTTCTAAAGCTTTTTTTATCGAATTCTGAACTTCCTCGATTTTTCCTTTCTTTATTTCTTCGGAAAATGAATGAATGTATACTGAAGCGAGTTCAACCAAGAAATTCTCAATAAAATTCAATTGATCTTGAAAATTCTTATTTACTTTTACTTTTAGTATTTCTTCCCCTGCTTTTGTGAGAGAATATACCTTTTTTATAGGGCCAATATCACTTTTAACACGTTCAATTTTTAGAAATCCGTTCTTTTTTAATTTGGATAAAATTGGATAGATTGTTCCTGATTGGGCTCTCCATGTACCAGCAAAATGTTCATTTAAAATTCTAATCAGATCGTATCCATAGATTCTCTTGCTATTAAAAATACTCTCTATAATGGTAAATTCAAGAGGAGTGAGCCTATTCTTTTTTATATTATCAAATACTTCTTCTTTAATTTTCGATCTTAGATTTTTTAGATCTTCTTCAAGATCTAAAAATTTACTTAACCACATTTTGATTTTATCCGTGATAATTTTTTTTTTGTTTTTTCCTCATTTTTTCTAATTCTTTTTCAATAGCTCGCTCTTTTCTCGATCGGTATTTACCACTTTTCTCAGCTTTTCTACTAAAATATTGAATATAGATGATTATGTGCAAAATAACTGCAGTACCCCAAAAAATAGCAGGAAATATTACCCAATAGAATCCTGAAAGTGTTAAAAAATTGATGATAAATAAAAGAAGCATTACAAAAGTATAAGAGACTAAATGATAAATCACTCCCCGTTTAGCCATTGGATAAACACCTCTTGCATATAAAATATATGCTAAAGCGTGCATATTAACTCCTATTAACCATGAAAAACAGGGGAAAAAAAACCAATATAATTTTGGGGTAAAGAGGAAATTTATTATAATAAGTAATACATTGACTATAATAAAAATTGCTACATGAATCTTCACAGAGAACCTAAAACTCACTTTCTGCGCAGCAATTTTTCTTAGACTATCTTCTGAAAATCCTGAAGTTTCACTCATATTTTTAACCTATCTTTTTATAATTTCCAAGAAGGATGATTTTAATATGAATCTATAAAATTTATACTCATTTAAATATATTGTTGATTCTACATACTCATATATTATCATTAGAATACCAGCAAGATTTATAGTTACAATAAGAAAGTTCTTAAAAATCTCATGAAAACTAAAGAAAGGATTTCAAATATAATACTAATTATACTCTTAACAATAAAATCAATCAATAATAGTAATAGTAGCAAAAACTATAAATATCAATTTTTGTAATTTAACTAAGTCTTGCCCCAAATTACTTCTATTAGATGAATATGTCATCATTATCAGAATACCTTGAAAAGATTGAAGAATGGGACCACCGGGCATTTTTAAGTATTTATAAGAGTGATTTTAGTAAGAAATCTAAGAAGTTTGCAATTGTTTTCAGCTTTTTTGGGTCCTTGTATTTCTGGGGACTTGTTTGGTTAATATGGTTTATTTATGGATACATTACAAAAGATTACTACCTCTTGGTTCTTTTTACTGGTGGTTTTGATCAGAGTATCATTCTCCATAGTCTTGTACGTTACAAAATAATTAGAAGGAATCGACCATTTATCACTCTTCAAAAAGAAGGTGTTAAGAAGCATGACGATTTTATAAGAATTCCATATATAATGAGAGAATCAGAAAAACAATCATTCCCCTCGGGGCATGTATCTTTCTTACTATTTTTTGGATTTGTTTTTGCTTATTATTTTAATCAATTTTTTTGGATAATTTTAACAATATTTATTATATTATCCATTATTATGGCGATTTCACGACTCATACTGGGAGTACATTTCCCTATTGATGTAATATTTGGGTTTGTTTTTGGACTTTTATACGCTCTTCTATATCTTGGATTTACATACATCTATTGGGTTAACTTCTATTATTGGCTAGGAGAAATTTTTTCACCTATAATTCATTTTTGGTTATAGAAACACGTAATATTTACTAATTCAAAAATCCATTTACTTCCAAGTTTAAATAATTTATATAAGAAACGTTTATATAAAATTTATTGTTAATAATTTCACTATGAATTCAGAGATAAATTCTGAAACAATAGAAGAAAAAACTGGATTCTTAATATTAATAAAAAGACTATGGCCTAACTTTCTAATTTGGAATTCTTATGCATTTACAGTTTCTATGCTATTTATCAATATTGTTATTGTGGCAGGTATAATATGGCCTGGAGATACATTTGCGAATCATGCAGGCGAGTTAGGGATTTTAACGGGAACCGCAATATATATGATAGCATTTTCTGGAATTATTTTTGGTTTTTTAGCAGACAAATTCTCTCGTACAAAATTAATGGCATTTGTAGAGGTGATTTACGGTATTGGTCTGTTTTTTAATGGATTTGTACCAGAAGGACAAGGCCAATCGACTTTCATACTTTTCCTAGTATTTAATTTACTTAGAGGTTTTGCATTGGGAGGTTTCTGGCCTCTTATTACTTCACACGTTAATGATTCTACGGAGGAAAAAGAACGATCTCAATTTTTTGGCACCATGCAAGCATTATTTCAAATATTCCAAATTATAGGCATGTTATTATCGGCAGTTTTTTTTGAAAATAATTATTGGCAATTATTTTTTGTGATTGTAGGAATTATTGCAATGCTTTTTGGAATTTTTATATTAATAAGAGGAAAAGAGCCAAAACGGGGTGCTACGCGTAAAGAATTAAAAAAAGTTCTTTCAAGTGAAGAAGTTGCTTATGAATACCAACTTACTAAAGAAACAATAAAGGCAACAATTATCACACCTACTAATTTGATAGCTTTTTTTGAGGGTGTTTTTACAACAATCTTATTAGCTGTGCCTGATTATTTACTTGTTGCTTATTTACAATCTCCTCCTTATAATATGTCAGCACCAGTAGCAGCATTTTTTATGATCATTTTTGGATTACCAGGAGGAGTGATTGGATCATTAGCTTTTGCAAAGATTTCAGATCGTTTAGCTAAGAAAAATATTAAAAATAGAATATATATGATAGTAGTTTCAATAATAATCTTATCTTCTGTATATTTTATCATTTTTAATTTACCTTTTCCAACTATGAATCCTGAACAAGGAAATAATTTGATATACATTCTCTCAATTCCAATTTTTTGGATAGCGGGTTTAACAGCATTTGCGGCACGTTCAGTTGTTGGATTATGGAATATAAATCAACCCCCTGTTTTACAAGAGATAAATTTGCCTGAAGCTCAAGGGAAAATAAGTTCAGCAAATCAATTTTTAGAGGCAATTGGAAGTGGATCAGGACCAATAATTGCTGGATTTATACTAATGGCATTTAATCAAAATTTCCAACTAACGGTACTCATAACTATGATCCTAGGTATAATTGGTGGTCTCTTATGGTTGCTTGCTACAATATGGGTAAATAAAGATGTAAATCGAATTTC
>CAZBNW010000148.1:0-5464 GCA_964493385.1 uncultured archaeon
TGAGGCTTGGAATTATCTGGAAGTGTAGTAAAATTGAAATATGATGGGACTAAATTATGTCCCGTAATTGTTACATTATAAAACTCGGTTTCTTGAGCAGGCACACGAAAGCTCGCTAAACCATTTTCATCAGCATAAACAGAATAATATTTTCCATCAGATGTTTTTAAATGAACTCTTGCATAGGGTACAATTTTACCATTCACATCTTTTATTGTAATAAAAGCTAGTTGGCCCTCATAAATATTTTCAGTAAAAGGATTCTGTGCTGCTATTGGTTTATTAGTATAAATATCAAGTTCCGGATCGCCTAAAAGACAATATGTTAACAAATTTTTACGTTCAAAATCATAATAGGTTGACCCTTCTCCCCTATTATAATAATCACTAGTTATGTATGTGACTTTTGAATCATACAAAGCCCTACCTTGTTGAAACTTTTTGTTAATGAAAAATTCTTCCCAAAATAGTTTTGCATTGCCACGATTTAATTTTTCAAGATTAAAGTCATCTTCAAAATACCAGGTTACTCTTAATCCTCCAATTACTCCAACAGCACCTCCATCAAGTCTTTTTATTAAAGATTCCCCTATATTAAAATCATTATCATCATAACTTGATGTTGAACAAGCATCTAAATACACTAAGGAAGGTTTATACGTATTCTCGCTATTATCTGCATCTGAGTTAAAATAACCCGGTGTACTCGGGTTTCTATAATAAGCAGTAGGAATTCCATGACCCGCCATTAATACTGTAGAATATCCATTATTAAAATATTTAATGAGATTTGAACGAGTAAGATTACCTCCTTCTTCTACTAAATGAGTATAGTTCAATACTGAACTTGCATAGTTTTCTAGTATATAATTTGTTAATGCGCTCTCATATTCCCCTGAAGGATCACCATAAACACTATAACTTGAAACACCACCCGCTAATAACATTCTATTCATCCAATCACCTAAGTCTGGGGTAGTCTCATATTTCAATGTCTTATTCACCATAATTTCAAGTTCATTAGCATCATCTGCTGGAAAGCGACCAACATATACTTCAGGGATCCACGAGATTTCATCTAAACCATATTCATTATCTGGTGAATTTTCTGGTAGTGGCCCTTCTCCCCAATTTCCATCCCCATCACTATCCCAAGTGCCAGTTAAATCTGCATAATAAAAATCTGTGGGTTTTTCATATTCTCCTGGAATAGTCTCATGTAGGCCACCTCCCCATCTTAATACATCAGGATTAAATACATTTCTAATGGGGATTAAATCATTTTGAGCATCACCAGCTAGAAGAACCCATTGAATATTTTCCCTTTCATAATATGATTTTATCATGTTTCGGATACGTTCTGCATCATCTCTCCCTCCATATAATGAAAAATTACTTAAAATAACAGTTTTTACGCCCTTTTCATTTTTCCACTCCATTAAAGGCTTCACAGCATCAATAAAATCAGTTTTATTTGGAGTTATAATCAACATTTCGATCTTAGGATTGTACCAGAGATCATTTAATGAAGCATAATCGACTTCTGGTATAATTGATAAACTAAAATTCAAATATCCATTAGAAAGCCTAATCTTTTCTGAAATATGATTCTCTCCTGAACTCATGAAGCTATAGCTTAAACCAAAATTTACTAAGGGAAAGAGAGTTAAAACGATGATAGAAAAGTAGATAAACTTTTTAGTAGAAAACCTAACCATATATTATCAATAATTATGAATTTTATAGTTATTATAGGAAATAAGAATTTAAAAATAAGAATCTATTTATTATAAAAGAAATCTATCAGATTTTTATGCCACTTCGATTTAATACGTGTCCTCATTGCAATAAGAAAATTTTTTTTGATATTCAAATGAATGATATTAATTCTAGCCAATATCCTGCCCCAGTGTACATTGTTTGTAAATCATGTAATAAATTATCCACATTTTATGTAGATAGTCTTTTGAGGGTTTCTTATAAACTGCTCGAGAAAAAACCAGGTGGTAAAACAACAATTCAAACCAAATAAAGGATTTCTTTGCAAATTTTTTTAAATTTATGAGTTTATTGATTAATTTAATAAAAAATCTTTTCTTAATTTTTCTTAGGGAATAATATACTGCTGTCATAATACTTTTAAATTTAACTATCATGTCATACGATTTAACAGATATTGGTGGCATCGGAAAAGCTACTGCAGAGAAGATGAAAGCTGCAGGGATAGATTCTATTGAAAAATTAGCTAATGTTAAACTCGATGATTTGGTACAGTTAAAAATTAAAGGTGTTGGAAAAGCAACTGCTGAAAAATATATTTCCAATGCTAAGAAAATGCTTAAAGAAATTGGAACTCAAGAAGGACCAAAATCTAAAGCAAAAATTATTTCAGAAGTAAAACCAAAAGCTAAACCTTCTAATATAAAAGAGTTGATTAAAAGACAAGCTGAATGCAATATAGGGTTAGTAGGTCATGTAGATCACGGAAAGACTACGTTAGTGAAAGCATTAACAGGAGATTGGACAGATAGGCACTCAGAAGAGCAAGAGAGAGGCATTTCTATAAAATTAGGGTATTCCAACGCTACAATTTTATATTGTGCTAATTGTGATGAGTATTTAACTTATTACTTAGCTGAAGAGGAAAGGAAAAAAGGACAGCCTCGGTTTACATGTCCCCATTGTAAAGGGCAACTAGAGTTTAGAAGGAATATTTCATTTGTTGATGCTCCTGGCCATGAAATTTTAATGGCAACAATGTTAAGCGGGGCTTCACTGATGGATGGGGCATGTTTATTAATTGCCGCTGATGAGAAATGTCCTCAACCACAAACAAGAGAACATTTAGAAGCACTGCACATTGCAGGAATTAAAAATTTAATTATTTTACAAAATAAAATTGATGCAGTTTCGCGAGAGCAAGCAGTGGAGAATTATAATCAAATAAAAGAATTTATCAAAGGGACGGTTGCTGAAAATGCTCCGATTATACCAATTTCTGCTGTATTCGGAGCAAATATAAGTTCAGTTATTAGAGGATTTGAAGAATTGATTCCATCCCCTCAACTTAGTGAAGGGGAATTCCAATTTTTAATCGCGAGATCTTTTGATATTAATCGACCTGGGAAAGAAATTAAAGATTTAAAAGGTGGTGTAATAGGTGGTTCAGTTTTAAAAGGAAAAATTAATATTGGGGATCAGATTGAAATACGCCCAGGTCTACGAGTAAAAGATGATTATTTCCCTATTAAATCTATAGTCGTGAGTATCAGTCAAGGAAGTAATTTATTAGATATTGCGAAGCCCAGAGGGCTCATAGGTTTAGGAACTAAATTGGATCCTTCTTTGACTAAGGGTGATCATTTAATTGGGCATTTGGTTGGAAAGCCAGGCACTTTACCTGAAGTTTTTCATGAAGTCAAATTAAAAGTAAGCCTTTTAGATCGAGTAATTGGTTCCGAGCAAATGCTCAGAGTACATTCACTTAAACATAATGAGAAATTATTATTAGTTGTTGGGACAGAAAAAACAGGAGGAACGGTTACAAAAATATTAAAGGATAGTGTTATCATAAAATTAAATCCTCCAATATGTCCGCCAGAAAATTTTATTTATGCCATTTCGAGAATTATAAATCGACGCTATCGATTAATAGGATATGGAGAGACAATAAATCATAATTAAAACCTATTTCACAAACCTTTTTTCATAAAAAAATACGTTATGAGGAATAACTAAGGAATATTTCCCGTATCTTACCTTTGATTAAAGTTAAAGATGGATTTACACTCTGAAATATATTTTGTAAAGATTTAATTACTTCCTCACTACTATTTGAATCACTAGCTTTTGTTATATTTTGTTTGGTTTCACACAATATCAGAGTATCAGAGATTTTAGCGAGAAAATGAAGCACAATTTCCGCATTTACATCTCTTGATAAATTAACATGGTTTTTGATTTCTTTAATTTCATAAAATATCTCATTCATTATTCTTTTTTCTAAAAAAACAATAAAAGATATCACCTTACTTTCACTTTCGAATTTTTTAGGTCTTCCAGTCTTTTTTTTTGTCTTTTTATCTTTCTCTGTTATCTTAAACTTCACCCAATATCTTTTTGTAACGATCAATTTCTGGTCTAATTGAAAAGATAAATTTTTTAGTACATTGCTTAAAAAGTCTATAATCTATACACTCAAAGCAATCTTCTAGTTTTCTTTTATCTTCGAATGAAGGACAAATAAAATCCCTCTCAACAGTTTTGGCTAATTTATTATACAGCATGAAAGTTATTGTTTCCTTCATATCCTTCTTAAATTCTGATTCAATTCCCAATTCTTTTGCTATTCTTTTTTCTTCTTTTACTTCATCAAAATTCAATTTTAAGAATTCTTCTATAATAGAATTACTTCTGCTATTTACGTAATTACTTAAAAATTCCAAAAATTCATTATAATGATCAAGGTGGAAAAAAAATAAAGCTGGTGGAATTGTTTTAATTTCTAAAATAACATGAGATTTCTTAATGCTGACTTCCTTACTACACATGGCACAAAATTTTGATCCACTTTTGCCTTTTAATAAGTCAATCATTCTTAATTAGAAATCCGTTTTGTATTACAATTTTTTCCATAGGATTCTATTAAAAGAACAATATTTTCTTCAGTTTTAAATCAAAAATTGATAAATCAATTAAGGGATGAATCTTAAAACATCAAAAAAAAAAAATAACTACAATTAAGAGACTCCAACGGAAGTACTGCAATCTAACTTATTACAATGTAAGTATAATTTTTTTTAATCGAATCTTTCTTCTGTTGCTTCACAAAATTTATAGATTTTTCATGTAATTTTAGATAAAGTCAGTAATGTTATAGTCCTTTAAATTCAAACCTAATTGTAATCGTTCTTTATACATCTTAGATAACAAGTATTTTTTTTATATATATGCCCAAGCAAATGGTAATACCAGAAACAGTTGATAAAGTATATAAATACATAGGATATAAATTGAAAGTAGTAATGGATACCGAAACTTTTTGTTATAGGCAGCAGAAAAATAATAGCTAATTCGATAAGGTAAAACCCTTGGAAGAAAAAAACCTGTATTTTCGTAGTATAATTGGAATTCTTCTGGATACTTTTTTTTTAGTCTAATATCTCCAATATCAGAGTAAATAATCATTATGAAGATAAATTGAACCCATGAGACAAAATCCCCCATCCTACATCCACGATATAAAAATAATGGAAAAACCATAATAATTATAGAGAGATTTTGAGGATGTCTTACACGCTTATATATTCTCTCTTGTACTAAACCAACATTTTTTTTGATTCCAATTACTAAATAAGTCAAAGAAATAATAAAAAGAATAAGACCAACTATAAAAATCATTACTTTTAAATATTCCCAAATATCTGACCAAATAAAAGGGAGGTCTAAATGTGAATTCAACCAA
>CAZBNW010000149.1:0-5454 GCA_964493385.1 uncultured archaeon
CCGAAAATCCATAGTGCGAATCCCTGTACAAAACAGAATATCATAATTACAAATGCGATTGGGGGCCAACTGAGAAATTTTGAGATTTTTTGCAGAGTTCCGAGATAAAATTTAGCCGTGAGTCCAACAATAACTGTTACGATGATAAAAATAATTATTAATGTCCATTTTAATACCTTAGTTCCAACTAGATCGGCAATAGAATCCGGAATAATCATGGAAATAATGAATGTGGTAGCAGTGCCTGCTAGAAGCCCCAAAATGCTGGAAAGAGGTAAATCTGAAATTGGTTTAAAAAAAATGGCAATCCCAACCACGATCAAGAAGATAGATGTGAAATGATTAGCCTCATCTGCTGTAATATCTCGATATTTAAAACTCGGAGGAATATCTAAAATAAGAGAAGTAATTCCCGACCATAAAACAAAAATTCCAAGTATTAATCCTAAATAAGATAATCCACGCAAAAATTTTGTCACATCAAATTTTTTTTCTTCCATCTTTCTTTTGGTAAATGACCCTCTACGTTTTCTTTCATATCCAAGCCAAGTAACCGCAATAGCACCGCTTAAAACCATCATAATCGCTGCTGATTGAGCAACCCAGTCAAAAAATCCTTTAATTACATCCCAATAGTCGAATAACATTCAAATCACTTTTTTGAATTTTCTAATTTTAAATATATGTAAGATTTTGTTTTTAAAAAGTTATTGATTGTAAATCCCCTTTATTTTTATGTGGTTTTTTTGAATTAACGTTATAATCTAAAATAATAAAATTTTTTTTAAGGTGTAAAGATTTAACATTTACATAAATTGATTTTATTATTTCTAAATTGAGGTTACCATTTTTACTCTCTTTGATTAGATTAATTATTTTGATTTAAATGAATAGCATTAACAAAAACAAAGATTTACAGCAAAAAATATTAGATAAATCGGTTTTAAAGAATTTTCCTAAGGTAGAACTTCATCGTCACCTTGAAGGAACGTTTTCAATAGAAAATCTTTTTGAAATCTCAGTTAAAAATAACTTAGATACGCCTAAAGACTTTAAAGTATTTAAAAAAGAATTTCAATTTCCTAAAAATGCAGAACCTGATTTCTTAACATTTATATCTAAGTTTAAGGATGACTGGTTTCGGTCTATGGAAGATATATATTCCATTGCATATCACTCAGTTAGAAAATTTAAAGACGATGGTATTTTTTATATTGAACTAAGATTTTCTCCCCATTATTTTGCGCGTTTTAATCAATTTGACCGTAGGGAGGTTATAAGAACAATAATTGAAGCAGCAAATACAGCTGCTCGCGAGATTAATGTTGAAATTCGATATTTAATAACATTTAGTAGACGGTCTCAAACTCCGAAGGATATGATACAATTATATGATCAGTTCCATAGTTTAAACTTAAAAGAGATTGTAGGAATCGATCTTGCTAGTTATGAGAAAAATTATCCTCCAAGTAAGTTTATACGTGTTTTTGATAAAATAATTAATGAAAATAATTATAAAATTACAATCCATGCTGGAGAAGTTACACCTTCAGATTATATATGGTCAGCCATAAAAAATTTACATGCATCTCGCATTGGTCATGGAACATCTATAATTTATGATAAAAAACTCCAAAAATATATAAAAAGGCATGATATAGCATTAGAACAGTGTATAACTTCTAATTATTTAACAGGTTCATGGATAGATGAAAAAAATCATCCTTTTGGTAGACTTTTTAGGAAAGGAATTCCTGTTGTACTCAATTCAGATGACCCATCAATTCAAGACTCTGATTTAACTGATGATTATCTAAAAGCTCTTAGTTATTTTTCCTTAACTATTGATGATTTAATTAAAATTAATAAAACTGCATTAAAATCCGCTTTTATACCTGAAAAAGAAAAACATAAACTACAAAAAGAATATATAAAGAAAGTTAATAGTTTTAAAGATAAATATGGGTTAATTTAATTTCTTAAAACTACATTCCTAATATTAATAACAATAATATATTTATTTCTTCAATTGTTTTTTTATTTAAAAAACTTTAAATCTAAGCAAGGCTATGTCAGAATGGAAAAATAAGTTGGATAATGATATTAATGATTCTTATTTTGATGAAACTTATTGTACTGGCTGAAGCATTATAGATAGTTTTATTGAAGGTATAAAAAGTATTAAAAAACGATATCAAAAAAGAAAGCAAGCAAAAATTAAATTAAAAAATCTCAAGGAGTAGATTGTAAAATGCTAGGATCTACTCCTACGAATTCCGTGAAGAATTCGAGATTTTATAAAATTTTTATAAAATATTATTGCTCGCATTTGAGTTTTTATTTTTTATAAACGCCATTCTTATATCTCTTATTTCTTTTGAAACACTTAGAAAATAAGCGGTTATTAAATTATGGAAGATCGAGAAGATTTTCTGGATATTGAGTTTGATGATGATTGCTACAGTACTAGTTGAGGCATGCTGAATATGTGGTATCGAAGAGCACAAAGACTCCAAAAAATAAGAGAAAAACAGGAGCAAAATAAATAATCTACAATCTTAAAGAATTAATTCATTAAATGTTAGGATTTAATTTTGAGTTCCGCAAGAACTCTGAGGTTTTAAAGAAATTTATCCCACTTTCTTTTTTTAAGGTTTTTTAGGTCCTTCTCCAACTTTGCGATAGACAAATCCTTTTTCTTCGACCATTCTTTTGTCAAAAATATTTCTACCATCAATAATAACTGGTGTTCTAACTTTCTTTTTGAGATCATCGAGATCAATATTATAATATTCGCTATGATTTGTAGCAAAAATGAGAACATCCGCATCTTTAACCGCTTTATTGAAATCATTAGTTAATTCAGTTGCGTTATAATACCGTGGTTTAACATATGGATCATGTGCAATAAATGTTATATTGTGAGAATGATACCTGTTTTTTAAGAATTTAACAACGTTTTCTGTTGGTGTATTACGAGTGTCATCTGTATTTGCCTTGTAAGAGACACCTAATAAAGTAATTTTGATATTGTCTACTAACCTGCGTGATTCTCTAAATGTATCTTCCATCAATTCTACCATGTGGTGAGGCATGAAATCGTTCAATTCTCTTGCTTTTAACAAGATATCAGAGTTAAATTTATGTTCTGTGTATGTACGGTGACCATACTCGAGTAAATGAGGGTCTTTTGTAAGACAATGACCTCCTACGCCTGAACCAGGATAATGCATCATTCGATCATGTCTCTGGTTAATTAATTCTATAATCTCGAATATATTTCTATTAAAGTCTTCACATAATAATGCCATTTCATTAGCAAAAGCAATATTAACGTCTCTATAAGCGTTTTCAATACATTTCGTTAATTCTGCTGTTAATGTGTCAGTTATTCTTAACTCTTTCTTAACTACCTTCGAGTATAAGAATTTCGCTTTTTTGTTTGCTTCTTCACATCCTCCTCCAATTATTCTTTCCATATCAGTTATATATTCGAGTAATTTCCCTGGCATAACGCGTTCGAATGAATATACTAGATAAAAATCCTCTCCTCTCTTTAAACCACTTCCTCCCTCTAATATCGGTTGAACAATATTATCGGTTGTACCTGGTGCTACAGTAGATTCAATTATAATCGTAACTCCTTGCTTTAAATGTTTAGAAATTTTCTGAGAAACTTCTCTTAGTGATTCATATCGAGGAATTTTAGAGTCTAAATCCACTGGTGTCTGTACATCAATGAGAATAAAATTAGCATTGTCAACAGCATCGTATTTATCTGTAACTTTAAACTTACCCTTTTTAACTACTCTAGCTATTAATTCATCTAAACCAGGCTCCTCCCCCCCAAATGGGCTCTTTCCCTGATTCAACCAATCAATTTTCCATCCAGATCTTTGAGATCTTCGCTGGATTCCAGTAACGTGGAAATCATCCACATCAGCAAGTAATACTGCCATCGGAATTCCCACTTAGCCAATATAAGTTTTATACTTACATTTATAGCCCATTCCGATGACGACGACTTTTGTAGACATTTTTTCTTTTTTTACCTTTATATTAATATTAAGTCTCTAAATAACTCATTATTGAAAAAATTTTATAAAAATTTTTAGATTAAAAATAAAAATAAGAGATATATAAAATTGAATTTATCTTTTTAAAACGCTAATAAGTAAGCCTAATCTCTTAATTCTTATTACCTAATATCTCTTTGATTCTATTTAAAAGTTCCTTACCGGAAAAAGGCTTGGTAATATAGGCATCGGCGCCAAGTTTTTTTCCCTTTTGAACATCTTCATTAAAACTCTTAACAGTAAATAAAACTACAAGAATATCCCTGTACTTTTCATTGTTTTTGACCTCTTCCAAAACGGAATATCCACTTCGGCCAGGCATCATAATATCTAATAATATTAGGGCTATTCTATCATAACTTTCTTCTACGATTTTCATCGCTTCTTTTGCGTTGCTACTTGTAATTGTATCAAAATCCCCCAATTTCAAAAATTTTTCTGTAAGATTGACGATATCAGGCTCGTCATCCACAATAAGAATTGTATTTTTTTGAGACATAGCAAATCCTAATTAAAATATTTTGTCTTGATTATGTATTATTTATTCCATTATATTATATTGAATTAAGTTATTTATATAAATGAGCTTATTTTTTACATTTGTGATCATCATTGGTAAGAAAAAATCGTTTACCTAAATTTCCAGACGATTATATTAATGATAAAGCAGAAGAATATGATAGTTCAAAATGGATGGATCGTAATCAAAAGGGAGCGACCATGTTAAGTATTCAATATCTTTTCGATGAAAAATTAAATACTAATGAATACAATGGGAAAGAAATGGGAGATTCATTTTTAATTTTAGATTTAGGATGTGGTACTGGGTTTTCCTCAGAAATTTTAATCCAAAATGGATTCAAAGTAATTGGTATAGATATATTAGCTGATATGTTATTAAAAGCAAAAGAAAAGAAAAAAATTTCTGAAACCTATAAAAAATTAGAATTGATTTTAGCAGATATTAATTATTTGCCAATTAAGGGCAATTCCATTGATCATATAATCTCAATATCATCATACAATTTTATAACCTATGGATTAGAAAATTATGGTAAGAAAGTAAAGCTTCTTAATGATACAGCGAAATATTTAAATAAAATTTTGAAAAATAATGGAAGAGTCGTAATTGAATTTTACCCTAAAGATGACAAAGAATTAAAAATTTTTAATAAATCATTTATTAATAACGGATTTGAAGGATTTATGGTTAAAAACAAACCGAATCAAAAATCAGGACAGACTTTTTTATTATTAAAAAAAACATTGAAAGAATATGGGAACTTGTAAATTTTGCGGGAAAACTGAGAGGGTAATCTCTGAAGTTCTACAAGTATGTAGAAAGTGTATATTAGAAGGAGATTGGGATAAAGTTAAA
>CAZBNW010000150.1:0-5324 GCA_964493385.1 uncultured archaeon
CCTGGTGAAATTGCTGAACAAATAGGTATTGAATCTAAGGAAGTATCTAAAATCATAAAAGAATTACGTGAAGAAGGAAAAGTTTTTTCCCCTAAACGCTGTTATTATGCATTAAAATAATTGCTAAATACCATTTAACTTAATTTTAAATCTAGTCTTTTTTTAAAGAGTTGATTTTTTAAATTATAGATTGTGAAATATACTTTGAATTGGAAAAAAAAAAGAAAATATAATGGCCTCAATGTGTATAATGAAGTGGTGTGGATTTTTGCTGGTTTTCTTTTATAAATTTTGTCTCATAATTCATATATCCGCAATTTAAACATTTTACAGTCTTTGGAGGAAAATAATTTATGATTTTGGGCATTTTCATTGAAGCACAATTAGGACAATAATAATACATTTTCTAAAACCTTTCGATTCAAATTATTATTATCTTAACGTAATTTTTTTAAATATCATTAAAAAGTCCTACAATTTAAAAATAAAGGAAAATATTGTAGCGTCTCTCCTTTTTAGGTTAATTCTACTTTAAGCATACATGAATCCAAAAATTTAAGTGATTGAAAATCTTTTACTATTTAAACCGTTTAAAATGAGGTTTTTAAATGGAAGATTTTGTCAAGCCCCTTTCTGATGAATTTAAGAATATATTTTTTATAGAAGGGGAACAAAATGCAAGATATCCTTATTCTCATTCTATTTTAATAGGAGATTACTTAATTGATACAGGCATTTCACATAAGCGGCTAAGAAAGTTAAAGAAAACATTTCCAATCAAAAATGTTATTTTAAGTCATTGGCATGAAGACCATATTTCTGGTAATAGTTTATTTAAAGATGTAAAATTTTACTGTCATCTACGAGATAAACCTATTATTGAAGATATTGAAAAAATAATTCCTTATTATAATGTTGAAAACACTATAGTTGGAGACGAATTAAAAAATTTTATTGAAATGTTTCGAATGAAAAATACTAAAATCGATTATGCAATAGAAGACAATCAAATCACAAACATTGGAGATCAGTTAAAATTGAAAATTCTTCATACTCCTGGACACACAGCTGGACATTGTGCTTTTTATGAACAAAACTCAAAAATTGCATTTTTTGGAGATATTGACTTAACAAAATATCCATATTATGGAAATATAGATGCAAGTTTAATTGAGTTTGAAAAATCAATTGAAAAACTTAATAATATGGACATCGAAACCGCAATTACAGGTCACAGAGATATTATTTATGGAAAAAAAAGAATTCATGAAGAGTTTGAAAATTATAAATCAATACTATGTCAGCGAGACGAAAAAATATTATCATATTTTTCTGAAGAGAGCAAACCAATTAAACCAATAGATTTAAGAAACAAAAATATAATATACAGAAAATATACGACATTTAAAGATTTTGAGTTAATCGCTGAAGTTTTAATGATAGAAAAACATTTAGATAAATTCTATGAAAACAAGTTAACTACAATTAAAGATAATGGATATATTTTGAATTAAGTATATAAAAAAACATTTATTATTCCTTTTCATGAGCTAACTATTCGAGTTATTTTTGAATAATGACGGAGGAAATTAAATTTGGAAGGTATAGTTTTATATGAAAAAGAAGGTAATATTGGAAAAATTACTTTAAATAAACCAGAACAAAGAAATACGTTAGATCTAAAAACTCTTAAAAGGTTGATAGAGGTATTTAAGAAAAGTGCTGATAATGGGGATATATGTGTGATTTATGGGGCTAATGGTAAACACTTTACCGTTGGTGCAGATTTGAAATATGGATTTGAATTACTTACTGATAATAGTCGAATGGCTGAAGCTATTGAATTTTTAGAATCTTTTCAGGATTTAACAAGAGCTATGATATCTCATCCGGGAGTTGTTATTGCTGGGCTTCATGGTTGGGTTATTGGAGGAGGATTTGAACAGTTATTATATTGTGACTTAAGAATTGCTGCTAATAATACTCGGATAATGCTTCCAGAATTAGGAGTAGGGCTCTTCTTCTCGAATGCCTCTACAAAATTATTACCAAGAATTATTGGTGAGGGAAGAGCAAAACAATTAATGTATTTAGGATCGGAGATTAGTGCCGAAGAAGCCCTTAATATAGGATTAGTAAATCAAGTCTGCAAACCTGAAGGGTTAAGAAGGATTCTTAGACGTATAGCAAATACAATAGTTCAAAAAGATCATATAGCTCTTAAATGGGCAAAGAAATTGATAAATGAGAATCGAGATGCTTCTATTGAATCAGTATTAGCAAAAGAACTACGTGTTATGATCTTAACTGGTCAATCTGAAGAACTTAAGAGAAGACTTGGAAAGTTTGTGAAAGATAAGCATTAAAGATATTTTAAATCTTTCTTATGAACAAAATTATTATTTTATTTCTTTTTATAAACTTTTTTTATTAATTCAATATTCTAATTAATATGGAACGAATAGAACCCCTTTTATTTAAAGAATACCCCCATCTAAAGGAAAGAGTGCCCTGGATCTCTCTACTTACCAATGTACCTACACCTGTGGAGAGATTAACTGAATTAGGAAAGCATCTTAATTTAGATAAAGGTCAAATATTTATTAAAAGAGATGATAAAATTCATAAAGTTTATGGAGGAAATAAACTAAGAAAATTTGAATTTATCTTTGGAAATGTTATTAAAAGAAAAAAAAAACAGGCGATTGTAACTTATGGAGGAATTGGTACAAATCATGGTTTGGCTTGTGTAATTGTATGTAATAAATTAAATCCTCCTTTAAAATGTGATTTATTCCTTTTTAATCAGCCTCTTACTTGGCATGTCCAACGTTCATTATTACTATATAATTATTTTGGAGCAAATTTACATCTTGGTAAAACTGATGTAAGAACATTTATTAAAGCATTATTTTTCTGGATTTCCCACCGTAAATATGAGTTTTTACTTCCGGGGGGAAGTCCTTTATTTGGTAGAGGAACCCCGTTAGGAATCGTCGGTTTTATAGATGCAATTTTAGAATTAAGCGTACAAATCAAGCAGGGAGAAATCCCTGAACCTGATGTAATATTTTTAGCAGGCAGTACTACAGGAACAGCCGCAGGATTAGTAGCAGGATGTAAATTATTAGGATTAAAAACAAAAATCCATGCTGTAGCTGTGTATAAGGATTTCCTAGCCAATGCTTCTAATTTAGCAAGAAATGCAAATAAGGCTCTTAAATATTTGCGTAAAAGAGATAAGAACTTTCCAAAAATTAGAGTTACTACAGAAGATTTTGAATTAATAGAAGGTTATTTAGGTTCTGGATATGGTGTTAAAACGATAAAAGGTCAAAAGGCTGTAGATACGATATTTGATTTAGAAGGGAAAGAAAAAGGATTTAGCTTAGAAACGACATATACAGGAAAAGCGATGGCAGGTATGCTTGATTTCCTTAAAAAGGAAGAAAACAAAAATAAAATTGTATTATTTTGGAACACCTATAATTCAAATGATCTGGATAAGTATGTTAAGGAAACAAATTTTGAATATAAAAAACTTCCAAAGAAGTTTCATATTTTTTTTGAGGAGGTTAATTTTCAGTGCTGGCAAATTATTGATTGCCCTAAAGAAAAAAGAAATGAGTGTCCAGCTTATTTAAATCATGAATATAGATTTTGGAAAGTTACAGAATGTTTACTTGAAGATGAAAAGCAAAAGAAAATATTTAAAGTATTGAAGAGTGTTATAAAATTAGAAGATGTTTAAATTAAATTATTTTTAATCGTTGTAGTAAACCAGTAATTAAAATGGGTAGAGCAATTGTTGCATCACACCATACACTAACATGTTTTGATTCTAAGGAATATTTTCCCCATGATTTTGCCTCGGAAAAAGTACTTCCAGAAAGTCCACCATCATATTCCATAGCGGTAGAAATGCGAACTGAATAATTATATCCCATTTTCTCAATTTTATCAAATTGATCCAACATTGGAAATATTTGCTGAGCCCAATTTCGGGGAACACCTCCTCCTATTATTAGTGTACCAAATTCCTTAGAATTTTTCACTAAATTCCCAAATTTTTTCACATCCTCTAAGATATCAAATTGAAAACTATATCCCTCATATAGATTATATTTGATTAATTTCAAAGCAAATTCAGAATCTGAAAAAGCAGGTACAAAAATTGGGATATTTTTTTTAGCTGCTATAGACAGAATACAATCTGTGGATATTTTACTCCCAATTTTATGTAAAAATTCTGATGGCGTGATTAGAATCTTTTTCTCATCGAATAAAGATTGAATGATTTTCAATAGTTCCTCATCAACTTTATCATAGTTTTCTTCAGGAAGAAAAATATCATAAATTCTATTTATTCTATGTTGAAATAATTCATTATCATCAACATTGGAATTACCAATGTAATGTCCTATATTACTGACAACATCAACTAAATCATGTGTAATATTTGCGCCAGTGCTTATTAAAACGTCTATTAAGTTGTATTCCATCAACACAGACACAAGCTTTCCATATCCCGCAGGTACCATTGCTCCCGCTAATGTTAAAACAGTCAAGATTTCTTTATCTGAAACCATTTTATAGAGGATTTCAAATGCCAAACCTAAATTTTTCCCCTGAAAGCCACAGTTTTTAAGAGAAGTTAGTATATCGTCTACATTCTTTACGTTTTTGACGTTAAAGGGAATTACTTTTTTTTCTAAATAGTCTTCTTTTCGAGTTTGAGGCATATGATTAATAATGCGTTATTTTAAATAATATTTAATCATTACAAAATATTAAGTTAAAAATGTCTTTAGTCCCTCAGAAAATCTTTTTTGTTAAAGGAAAAGGTTTTTCCTCAAATTCAAAATTACGTTCATTTGAAGAAGCGTTAAGAGACGCTGGTATTGAGAAATTTAACCTTGTTAAGGTTTCATCAATTATACCACCACATTGTGAAGAAGTGAATAAAGCAGAAGGATTAAATCAGCTTGAAGCAGGCCAAGTTGTCTATTCTGTTTTAAGTAGAGTTAGTTCAAACAATAAGAATGACTTAATCTGCTCATCAATAGGAGTAGCTAAACCTGCAGGGGAAGAATTTTATGGTTATTTAAGCGAACATCACTCCATTGGTATAAAACCTGAAAAATTAGGAGAAGTTTCAGAAGGATTAGCTGCTGAAATGCTAGCAACATCTCTTGGAATCCCATTTAATTCAGAATCTGATTATGATGAGAAACAAGAAATATTTAGAATTGATGGAGAAATAATTGAAACAAAAAACGTCACAGAATTTGCCATAGTTAAAAAGAAGGGAGAATGGGTTACTG
>CAZBNW010000151.1:0-5179 GCA_964493385.1 uncultured archaeon
TTACCTGAATTTAGGGATGAAAAAGATATTCCTAAAGTAGAAATGGCGTGTCCAGAAGCGGGTTCATTTATGCCTATCTATCATTCTATGGTCATTCACCCTTCTCTTAATGAAGTAACAGGTTGGGCAATCGGTAATTTAAAACCAGTAAATATCAAAATGGAACATCATGAGCATCATCATGATCATTAAGACAGAACATTTCTACTTTTTTTCTTATTTTTTACAACTTTTTAAATAATGATAGAGACAACCGACAACTATTTAGATTCTTAATCCAATATTAAGATCAGATGGTATTAAAAAACAAAATTTCTAAAAGAGATAATGGAATTGGACAAATTTTTACTCCAAGTTATATAGCCGAATTTATGGTTGATAACATATTAAATTTTCTCGGGAATAGCGAAAAAAAACCTCAAAATTTAAGAATCCTAGAGCCATCAGTAGGAGAAGGTATTTTTCTGAAATATCTCTTAAAATATAACTTTTCTAATATAACTGCTTATGAAATGGATAATAACTTGAAGGAAAGTCTTGTGAATTCTTATCCTAATATAAAATTTAAATTTGTAAATTTCTTAGGCTCAGATCCAAATGAAAAATTCGACCTTATAATTGGAAATCCTCCATATTTAGGTCAGAATTATAATGCTGAAACTTTTCAAGAATATGCAAAGCAATTTCCTTTTTGTGCTAAGTATTTTGTAGGTAATATGGATTTATTTTACTTTTTCATTCATTTGGGAATAGAAAAGTTAAATCCTGGAGGCATATTAACATTTATTACGACTAACTACTGGATTACAAAATCTAAAAAAACAGGAATAAAATTACTAAAACCCCATTTGTTAGAAGAATGTTTTTTGCTTCAATATATAGATTTATCACATTTGAAGCTATTTGAGGGAGCGAAAGGTCAGCACAATTGCATTTTTGTTTTACAGAAAAAAACTGAAGATGAAAAAATACAAAGGATAAATAAAAATATCGAAATAATTCAAGTTTTTGGAAATAAACAATATCAACATGAAGCAATATCATTTAATGAGAGAATTTTCAAAGAATTAACATACAAAGAAGATTCAAGCTATGTTAGAAGGTTCATATCTTCATTAACTAATAACCATTTGAAGAAAGATGAAAGTTGGAGTTTGATTTATCCAAAAGATGTTCAAATATTAGTAATTAATATTGAGAATTATTGCAAAATTAATGGAAAAGTATCATTATTAAAAGATTATTTCTTAGTTCGTAATGGATTAATTCTCATAAAGGATTCCATTTTTATTTTGAATGAGGAAAAGGATTTAAAAATTAAAAATAATGATTTTTTCATCCGTGTTAATGGTGAATTCCTAAAACTCAATAAAATTGAGAGAACTAGACTTAAAAAAATATATAAAAGTAAATCTATAAAAACATATGGGTATGATAAAGAACAATATGCAGGATACTTAATTTACTTCAATAAAAATGAATTTAATTCAAAAACCAATCGAGAACGAAATAGATTACTCGAAACGAAATATCCAATTCTCTCAAAATACTTAAAACAATTCAAAACAGAATTAATAGATATCTTAATTAATGCAAAAGAGAACCCAGAAGATATATATTTCCCAAGAAGAGGTTCTTTTATTCGAAGGTTTAATGAAAAAAATCGTGAGAAATTATTAGATCTCGAGCCTCTGTATGACTCGCATCTCAAAATATTCTTTAAATTTATATCAGATAAAAATATCTTCGGATATTCAAATGAACAATATTATGCCACATCAGATACTTATTTTCTTTGGCCTAAGTCTAAAGAGAAAGATATTGATTATTTATTCATTCTCGCTTATTTAAATTCTAAAATTGTACATTTTTTGTATAAATCTAAAAATATCACAATCAAAAGAAGTAAAACTAAACTCGAACAAGCCTTACCAATTCCCAATCTAGAAAATTTTAAAACTCCTGATAAGATTGAAATTATAAAACTAATAAAAGTTCTTATAAATTTTTTGACTAATAACCATATTAATTGTGAAAACTTGATTAACAGCTTATTAGGTCTAGGTTATTCTTCAATTATGAATCATAATAAATTTAAGATAAAAATTATTAAAGCTATAAAAAACAAAAATTACAATTTTATAAAAGACAGCATAGATACTCTTTTCTTTCAGTTATTTGATATAAATCAAATCGAGTTAAATTACTTATTAAAGGAATATTATTATCCTTAATAAAATCAATTTTCACTGCTCCTTTTCCTTATTTAATAAAAACGATAAGTTTTTATAGGTCAATTCCCATTTGTAAATTGTAGATTGACAAATTCTAAAAATTAGGTGAAAAATGTGCCGGATTATTTTGATGATATAATCGATGAAATTAAAAAATATTTTAAATTAGATTCGGATATATTTGATGTGGATTTTTTATTTATACCAGAATCGGAAAGTAATTTATGGTTAAAACCCGAAGATAAGAAAGTAAAGGGGTTTAAGATATCATATCATTTCGAAACAGGTATGGAAAAACCTGAGATAAAAATTGAAGGGAATATTGAAGATAAAAAAATTCGTGAATATTTAAAGGATGTAGATTTATCGAGATATCCGACATTAAAAAACCTATTTGAAACAAAATCTATGAAAGAAATTGATGCTGGTAAGCTTTCTTTAGAATCCCATGACCAAGATGAGAATTTATACATTTTAGAGCCACATACTGAAATTAATGATTATAAAGATTATACCGAAATAGTCCTTGAAATTCCTGGAATGAGTAAAGAGGATGTAATTATAGACTTTAGTGAAGAGGGAAATAAGTTAATTTTTAATGCTGAAAATAACAATCGAAAATATTTGAAAAAAGTTTATTTGCCATTCACATCTTCAACTGAGGACTTTAAAATGGAAGTAAAAAATGGATTAGCAATTATTATAGTAAAAAAATCGGAATAATAAGAATTAATAATTAATTGTAATAATATATATTGAAAAATTAACTAAAAATGAATATAGAATGATGAAAAAGAATGAGTGGAATAACTCGAGAGTATAGAGGCGATGGAAGGAAAGTAAGGATAAAAGATGCCTACAAAGGAGATGCCGGTAGGGGTAGGATAAGAATGGATCCTGATGTAATTGATGAGCTTGAGCTTAGAACAGGTGATGTGATTGAAATCTCCCATAATGTAGCAGGAAAGAAAACTGCTGCCTTACTATATCCTGGAAAATTAGAAGATAAGGGTACAAATATTATTAGAATAGATTCTTCATTAAGACGGAATATTGGTGCTTCTTTAGATGATATTGTAGAAATTCGCAAAATTGAAGCAAGTTTAGCAGATAGGATAACGTTTGCTGGATTGGAGGAATCAGTTATTTTAAGGAGATCTGAGCAATTAGTAAGAATGTTGGAAAATCGTGTTATTACAAAGGGAGATATTTTGAGTTTTAATGCGATGGGTCGAAGGATTGATTTTATAGTTATAGATTATTTTCCTAGGGCAGATGCCGTTAGGATTCATTTAGATACAAAAATTGCTATTTCAGAAAAAACACATAAGGAGCTTGAAGAATTAGAGGCAAGGAGGGTTACTTATGAAGATATTGGAGGATTAGAAGAGGAGATTCAGAAAATACGCGAAATGATTGAATTACCGATAAGACATCCTGAATTATTTAAAAGGATAGGAATTGATCCTCCAAAAGGCGTATTATTGCACGGACCTCCGGGTACAGGAAAAACATTACTTGCAAGAGCTGTCGCGTATGAAACTGAAGCACATTTTATAACAATTAGTGGACCTGAAATCATGAGCAAATTTTATGGTCAGAGTGAAGAAAACCTCCGTAAAGTATTCGAAGAAGCTAAAGAAATGTCACCTTCGATAATTTTCATTGATGAATTAGATTCAATAGCTCCTAAGCGGGGTGAAGTCACTGGTGAAGTTGAAAGAAGAGTCGTTGCTCAATTACTTTCACTATTGGATGGTTTAGAAGGGAGAGGTGAAATCATTGTTATTGGAGCAACAAATAGGGTAAATGATATTGATCCAGCACTCAGACGACCTGGAAGATTTGACCGAGAAATAGAACTTGGTGTTCCCGATACAGATGGTCGGTATGAGATTTTATTAATTCACACACGTGGAATGCCGTTATACGGTGATGTTGATCTCCGTCTTATGGCTGAAAAAACTCACGGATTTGTCGGTGCCGATGTAGAAGCATTAGCAAAGGAAGCTGCTATGTTAGCAATAAGGGAATTATTACCAAAAATTGATTTGGATAAACCTATTCCTCCTGAAGTTTTAGTTGATCTTCAACTTAAAATGAAAAATTTTGAAACAGCATTAAATAGTATTGAACCTTCAGCTTTAAGGGAAGTTTTAATTAGTCAACCTACTGAAACTTGGGATGATATTGGTGGTTTAGAAGAAGCAAAACAACAATTAAAAGAAGTGATAGAATGGCCTTTAAAATATCCAGAATTATATAGTCATTTAAATTCTAAACCTCCAAATGGAATCCTACTCTTCGGACCCCCTGGAACTGGAAAAACATTATTAGCTAAAGCATTAGCTCATGAAAGTGAAGTTAACTTTATTTCAGTAAAAGGACCTGAATTTTTATCTAAATGGGTAGGTGAAAGTGAAAAAGCAGTAAGAGAAACATTTCGGAAAGCAAGAGCAGCATCTCCATGTATTATATTCTTCGACGAGGTTGATGCTATAGCAGGAATGAGGGGTAGATTTGCAAGCTCTCAGGTAACTGAGCAAGTAGTTTCACAATTATTAACAGAAATGGATGGATTAGAAGGATTAAAAGGAGTTATTTTACTTGCTGCTACAAACAGACCAGATATGCTTGATCCGGCTTTACTAAGGTCAGGCAGATTTGGTAGACATATTGAGATACCTATGCCAGATAAGGATACGCGAATTGAAATTTTTAAAATTCATATTAAAAATAAACCATTAGCTAAAGATGTAAATATTGATCAAATGGCGCAAGATCTTGAAGGATATACAGGTGCTGATATTCAAGCTATCTGTGAAGAAGCTACACTCTTAACTATCAGAAGAGCTATTATTGATACAAATATTAATACCCAAAATGCGGATTCCGTTAAAGTAGTAAAAATTTCAAAATCAGAATTTGATAAATCTATTGAAAAA
>CAZBNW010000152.1:0-5126 GCA_964493385.1 uncultured archaeon
TCAGAAAATAATATTACATTTGGAATTGATTTTGAAGATTCAATGAAAGTAAGCTTTTTATTAAGAAATTCTGAATTATTTGGGAAGAAATGGTTCCGAGTTAAAATAAATAATGAAATTTCATTAGTTGCGGTTATTGGTGCAGGTGTACTTCACACACCAGGGATCGCAGGCAAAGTTTTTACAACATTAGGTAACTATAATATAAATATTTTAGCTATAGCCCAAGGTTCTTCAGAGTTAAATTTTACGGCAATTATCGAAAGAAAAAATTGTAAAAAGGCTATAAATATATTATATGATGCTTTTATCAGCCAAATATAAAAAAAAGAAATTGAATTTTATAATTCAATTCAAAAAAATATTTTAAATTTCTCTTTTGCAATTTCCTTTCTTATTTTTTCACCTTGGTCGGGTGTAATTTTTTCTTTAAGAGCTTCGTTGCAAATTTGTTTTCCAATGATCACTTTTGGATTAGTTGCCCAATTTATATTTATTAACAGGCAAAGATAGTATATCGATGATAATATTAATGCAATTAGACTTCCAATATTATACTCAGTTGGGTTTTCAATAGAAACTTTGGCAGAGGGCACTTTCTGTTGAATTAAAGCTTGAAATGTTGCATTTGCTTGATAATTCACTATCGTTTGAGCACTTTGACCATCAACATATTCGATCGAGGAGCTTAAAAAAAGGTCAGGTTTTTCATTATTAATTGTCCATAATATTGGTATAACAACTCCTTTTGTTCCTCCTAATAGATATTCTAAAACAGAATGTTGACAAATTGGGGCAGCTTGAAAAGTGCCTATCATTCCCTTTTCATCTTTTCCAGTGCTTTCCGATATTCCTTGAACCCATAATCCAACACATCCCTCAAGGTTTTTTGAATATGGCATTGTAAAAACCACTTTATAACCCTTTTTATATAAGTTAAAGAGAAACGTTGCAAGTTCTATAGCTGGGTGTATTTCATATTTTGAAAATACTGCATAATTATCTTCTAAACCTTTGAGAAATTCTCCAACTTTTATGCCAGCCATATAAGCAGGAACAATGCCAACATTTGTTACAGATCCTGCATAACGTCCCGAAAGATTAGGTACATCTAAAATAGGGCAATCTATTTTTTTTAAAATTTCATTCATTGTTCCCTTGGATGAAAGTCCTAAAAATTTATATCCCATCTTTAAAAAAGTTCCAATTGTTGAATTAATATCTAAGGTTTCTCCTCCTCTCGATATTGGAATCACAATAGAATCTTCTGCAGATGTTTTATCTAAACATCCCTTTAATTCCACAGCTCTTGAACTAGTGACTGGAAAAATTTTTCTTTTTGCTAAATGTTTTAAGGCAAGTAAAGTTTGAATCGAACCTCCAGTACCTAAAACTATAATATTTTTAAGCTCATCTGTAATGAATTGTTTAGTTGCTTGCTGAATTTTTTCTATATCTAAATAAGTCTTGGTGTCAAAGAAAAAGGGGGGATCCCATTGTTCTTTATTGTTTTTAACTATTTCTATTGATTCTTTTAACAATGCATCATTTATTTCAGGATAATATTCAAATTTAATGTTTGAATTTATGAGATTTCACCTAGAAAACTAAAGTGAATTTATTAGTAATTTTATATAATCTAATCGTATTTTTATTATTTTATTTATTAATCTTTTTTCTTATAGAATTAAAAAGAAACACTACATAAATTAAAATATCTTAGAATATTGTCGATTTCTACCTTCTCATCCTCTAAAAAAAATTTGAAAATTGGAACTCTATTTTATTTAAAATAAAGAGGAACACACATATTCATAATAAAACGTATCTATAAAAATTACACTTATTTTTTATTTTTAAAGTGATATTTTATGGCTAAAGCAAGAGAAATTGAAGATACTAATGGTTTTGAAATGGGTAAACCTTATTACTGCAATGAATGTAAACGTAATCATACAAAAGGAAAAATCTATAAAGAACATTTAAATTTTGCTCTATTTGAAAATAATAGCGAAGGAGAGATTAAGGATAAAAACAGTGAATTAAATAATGATGATTATGATGATGAAGCAGAATTGATTGAAGCCTTTAATGAAATTGATAATGAAGAAAATACTATTGAAGTTGAAAATCAATTAGAAAGTGACATAGATTTAGATAGTGAGGATATTCCAGATAACAGTGACAGTAAAGAAGCATGTATAAATGCTGTGAAAAAACTTCCTGGTGTAGGAGAAGCTACACTAACCAAATTAATAAAAGCAGGATTTTCTAGTTTGGAATCAATAGCATTTACTCCACCTAGTATTATACAAGAAGAAAGCGGCTTAGGAGAAAAAACAACTACTAAATTAATTAAAGCTTGCATGGAAAAATTAAATATTGGATTTAAATCCGCTGAAGATGTATGGGAACATAGAAAAAATATCGCTCGAATAACTACAGGTAGTCAAGAGTTAGATGATTTATTAGGTGGAGGTGCTGAAACAGGTAGTGTGATCGAGTTTTTTGGGGAATTTAGGACTGGTAAAACTCAAATTATGCATCAATTATGTGTAAATGTTCAATTACCCGAAGAAAAGGGAGGACTTGAAGGAAAAGCTTTATATATTGATACTGAGGGTACATTTAGACCAGAAAGGATTATACAAATGTCGGAAGGCTTAGATTTAGATTATAAAAAAGTGCTAAAAAATATAATTTTTGGTCGAGCATATAACTCTGATCACCAAATTCTTTTAATTAAAGAGGCTGCAAACTTGATTAAAGAAAATAATATCAAATTAATTGTAGTAGATTCACTTATAGGACACTTTCGTAGTGAATATATAGGGCGTGGTACATTAGCTAGTCGTCAACAAACTATTAATTCCCATTTGCACGATTTATTAAGATTATGTGATATATATGCAGATTTGGCAATTTTAGTGACAAACCAAGTCCAATCTAAACCTGATGTATTTTATGGAAATCCATTAAAAGCCACTGGGGGAAACGTTGTTGCCCATGGTTGCACAATTAGAGTTTATTTAAGGAAAGGTAAAGGAGAGCAGAGAATTGCTAAAATTGTTGATGCTCCTCATTTACCGGAGGGAGAAGCTATCTTTTCTATAACTGAAAATGGTATATCTGATTAGTTAATAGAGAAAAAAATAGTTAGAATTCCAACTTAAAATCAAATTCTTATTTTCCAGCCATCTTTTTGAGTAAATTCTATTTTTTCAATAGAATTCATCTGGTAAATTATCAAATTTATATTCTTTTCAGAAATAGTAATTCTTTTTTTAACCGCCCTCTCTAAAACTTTTTCGGTTAACAGTTTTAATGATTTCACAGATTTTTCGTCATAAAGGATTTTTAAAATGATTTTTTCGATTTGTTCTTGAATATTTAACGGAACTATTAGAGTCTGATCAGATTCTAATTCGGATAAGGATATATCAATTCCTTCATCTTGTTCTATGACCCCTGTCTTCAATTTTGCTTCTTCTGGTTTTTTCTGTATTTCTTCATATTTCGCCACGACCTTACCATCTTTAGTTACTCTTATTATTTTTTTTTCCCCATTCTCAATGAAGGTATTTTTTTTAAGTAGACCTGATTTTTCAAATTCGGTATCTGAATTTTCTCTCTTTTTTACATCCTTTTCTTTTTTTTCTCTTTTCTTCTTAAAGAATCCTGGGAACATTTTAAAAATCAAATTATTAGAATTCGATGAATATAATTACAAGTTATTATAGATAAAAATGCAATTACTACTTTTAATATCTATCGCAATTACCTTAAATCGATTTTATAAAGTTCAACATTTATTTAGAGAAAATTAATAAAATGAATTTTAATAGTAAGAATGTTAAGTAAAAGAAAAAATTAAAAAAAAAAAATTAAACTAGTTTTTCATATTCTTTTGATTTGTTTGATAATCGCTTAACTTCTTTTGTCATTTCAGTTACTCCTAATTTAAATATTTCCGATGCGATTTTTGAAGAAATCTTGTATTTTTGAGCAGCCTCATTATAGTTTTCTTCTTTAGCAGCTAATTTAGCCTCTTTTTCAAGGGTTTTCATTTTATTCTTAAGATCTTCGATTTTAGTCAAACGTATTATATCATCTAATTCTTGAGTTTCTTTAGCTAACTCCCAACTTGTGGCAATTTTTACAGCATTCTGAAAAATCTTGATAGATTTATCATAGTCTTTCTCCTTTTTAGCAACCAATGCATTCTTTTTTAAGCTTTTAATTTCTTTTTTGGCTCCTTTAATAGTATCAATTACAGCAGCTCCCGGTTTTGTTTCAATTGGAGCAGAAACAATTTCATGGTGTTCAGTCATACTTACAAAATATGCTTCTCTTTCAGCAGGACCCATTTGAGCTAGATCATTAACCAGTTTTTGTCTTTCTTCTGGTGATAAATCAACTAAACTTGAAACTTTCTGATTAATAAGGCTCAATTCTTGTTGAGAAATAGGTTTCGCCTCGATTGCAGATATTTCTATCGGCATTAGTATTTTATTGTCTCTTAATTCTTTGATCCCCATAAATATTTCTGCTGTATCTTTACTTGTTTTTTCAGTAGCTTCCTTTAATAGAGTGGCAATAAAAAAGAAATTTCTTTCTGAATCTTTCATTAAGTTATTTGCGATTTTTAGCACATCTCGAGAGTGAGGTTTCTTTAAAGTTTTGACGGTAGAAAACTCATAGGTGATTTCATGTGGTAAAATAATTGAAGTGCTTAATATATCATCGACAATAGTTCCAGCACCTCTAAATAAATTTAATTGACCTCTCCAATTAGGAAGCTCGTTGGTATAAGTTCTCTCAAAAACGTGTATGAATTCCATTAAATTTCTGCGTAAAATTAGTGAAGCTTTTTTACTTAATACTAAAGCAACTCTTATATGTTCTCCATCTGATAAAAGTAACATTTTATCACCGTAAGATATCTCATTCAATTCTTCTTGGCTAACTAAATCTTTACCAAAACTACTGATAGCAGAAATAAATCCTGAGATTAACTCCGGATCAATTTGCTCAGAACCAAATGATTTAAAAAAGATACAAGTACCTGTTCCTTTATACAGGACTAATATATGTTCTAAATTAATTGCATCATCAAAAATAGTTTT
>CAZBNW010000153.1:0-5059 GCA_964493385.1 uncultured archaeon
TTTATGATAATTATTGTCATATTCCGGATCATTAATGTCCATGTTTACATCAGTTATTCTATAGATTTCAAAACCGGTATCATATTTGGTCATAGCATATTCAGAACCATCTTCACTTTTTATAACTTCCTCTTTTTTCTTTCCTAAAATCGTATGATCAAATACTAAACCACAAAAATCACCGTTATTTTGTTGAAACCCTAATTGGTTAAGTAAATCTATGTAAGAAAAGAACAAGTTTAATCCGGGATGGCTATGGAACCATCCAACCATATAATACCCCCTTCCTTCTTTATCAAGTTTTTCCTGAATTTCCTCAATAAAACCATAATGTCTTTCGTCTAACTGAACATCTGTAGCGTGGCCAAATGTTAAAGCTTCAGCACTCTCTACATAAACTAATTCTTCATCAGAAGTACCTACTAAAATACCATATATTTCTTTCCATTGTTCCGGAGGTAATGATTTATTTGCATATCTGCTTGCATATAAAATTATCGTCTTATAAGCATCTGCTCTAATAACTATAGGTTTACTTATTTTTTCTCGCTCTTTTTCATCAACGGGCTTTTCTTCGTCTCTTTTTAATTCTGAGTTTTCTTTTTTTGATTCCTCGTCATTGTTCATGTTTTTGGATTTTTCAGACATTTTTGATATTATCTATTTTATTTCATGTATTTATTATTATAATTCTAAAAAAATAATAATTCTACTATTAATTAAAATTATGGATAATTAAGTTTTCATTATGAAACCAAATAGTAAATTAAGAAACATTAATTTAAACTTATTTGGACAATGCTTTAATAAATCTTGATTTTATCTTTTCTGGATGTAAAGGTATATTTTTAACTTGAGCCTTCCCTGGCATTGTTTTAATAAGCACAAAATGACATCCTAACCCTAAATCTGACAGTTTAGGAATAATCTCATCCTCTTTATCAATAACGGTTATAGATTCAAAACCGGATCCTTCAGCTATAACTTCTAGCCTTGTTTTGTTACTAGTATACGTTTTTTGATTTCCTGTAGAACCATAGGAAGAATTGTCAACTACTATTAATGTGAAATTTTTTGGCTTATTATTTGCTATGGTGCTTAAACTACCTAGATTCATAAGTATTGAACCGTCACCATCAATACAAAAAACTTTTCTTTCAAGTTGGGATATGGCTAACCCAAAAGCTATTGAAGAAGAAAGCCCCATTGAACCCATCATATAGAAGTTCTCAAATCTATCTTTAATATTGTAAAACTCCCTTGAAGGATCTCCAAGATTACATACTATTAATTCATTTGTCAGTATTTTTGCAATTTCTTTTAAAGCATCATATCTTTTCATTTTAAATCCTCCATAGAGTTCTTTTAAGAATTACAGCTACGGGTTTTTTAGTTTTCTTAGCTTCATTAACTGCAGTTATAATATTCTTGATTTTTTCAGGAGAGTTTAAAACATATGTTTCCAAGGTTAAAAGCTTTAAAAGATCTATAGTTATCTGACCCATTGGCATTTGAGCAATAATTTTTTCTCCCTTCGCACCTCTGTGACTCATTATAAAAATAACAGGGATCTTATATAATTCAAGGAGTGATTTTATAGCATTTATTGAATTTCCCAACCCAGAATTTTGCATTAAAATTGCAGGGATTTTTCCTCCTAAATAAGCACCTGCTGCAATACCAACACCCTCTTCTTCACGTGTAACAGGTATATGTTGAATTTCTTTCTTTACTTCAATGATTTCCAATAAACCTTTAAGCATAATACAAGGGACTGAGAGAATTAAATTAATACCAGAATTTTTAATGGACTTATATAATTCTGAATCAATATTCATAGAACTTCACATAAAATCAATATTAAATACTTTCTATATTTTATAATGTTGTTATTGTCAAAAAAATATCTATAAAACTTGTAAAAACAATGGATAATATATATGAAAAAATTATTAACTTTTTCAAATGAAGGCGTTACTTTACGAATATAAAATTTCAAGATTAGTATTTGCTCGCTTTGCTGGATTATTTAGTTTAAGGGGGTATCTCACTAAACTCGGACCTATTAGATTAAAAGAAGTGCCGAAACCTGAAATTAAAGCTAATGATTGGGTCGTAATCAATACAAAATTTTGTGGAATTTGTGGAAGTGACCATAAGCAAGTTTTTCTTGATGGGAACCGTGATAACCCAATGACAGCATTGATTTCATGGCCTCAAATCTTAGGGCATGAAGCTGTTGGATTTATTGATAAAGTTGGTCCTAAATCAAACCTTAAAGTAGGAGAACGTGTAGTACTTAATCCTTGGATTAGTTGCTTACCTAGAAAAATAGAACCACCCTGTAGTGCATGTCAAGATGGAAAAAATACTCTTTGTCGTAATTTTAATAAAGGTATTCTTACCTCTGGTATACATACAGGGAATAGCAGCGATGCCACGGGAGGATTTGCAGAATATTTCCCTGCTCATGAATCGATGGCAATTCCTATTCCAGATGATATCACTTGGGATCAAGCTATACTTTCTGACCCCTTTTCTGTAGCTTTTCATTCTGTTCTAAAAGTTCAACCACGCCCAGGTTCTATTTGTGCTATATATGGTTGTGGAAACTTAGGCCTGCTAACCATTTTAATTTTAAAGCATATTTTTGAAGATATACAAGTTTTAGCTATAGCAAGGTTTCCCCACCAAGCAGATATGGCACGTCGTTTTGGAGCAGATTTAGTAATTGAATCATCTCCTCCTAAAGAAGTTATTGAGAAAATTGCGGATTATGTTCAATGTGATATCTATTACCTAAAAAAGAAAAAACCTTGGTTAATTGAAGGCGTTGATTTTTTATTTGATACCGTCGCATCACCCGAAACTCTTGAAACTGGACTCCGTATTATCAAAGCTAGGAAAAAAGATCATGATTCAAATCAGTTAATTTCTGGTGCAATAATTGTAACAGGAGTATCTTCACCTAAAAGATATGAATGGACCCCATGGTATTTTAAAGAAATTAGTGTGATTGGAAGTAATGCATTTGCAATTGAAGAATTTAGAGGTCATCGTGAACATTCTTATTATTATTATTTTCGATTCCTTCAAGAGGGTCTTCCTGATCCTACTCCAATGATAACACATAAATTTCCATTAGATGAGTATAAGAAAGCCTTTGTTACAGTAAGGTCCCAGAAGAGATATAATTCAATTAAAGTTGCTTTTTCATATAATAATGCTGAGGAGGTGAAGTCTCGTTGAGCAAAACACCGCAAGAGAATAAAATGCCTGCTCTTGTATTTGAAATGAAGTTGAGTAAACTAATAAAGGGATTTCTCCGTGGAAAAAGAAAATCTTCGGGATATTGGAAAGAGGGGGGTCCTGTAAACATCAAACAAGTGACTATACCTACTCTCGTAGCTGACGATTGGGTAATAGTAAAAACCGTATATTGTGGAATTTGCGGAAGTGATATGAAAGAACTAACCTTAAGTGGAGCAGCTGATAATCCATTACGTTCATTAATTACCTTTCCTCAGATTATGGGACATGAACCAGTTGGTATTATTGACAAGATAGGCCCCAATGTCACTAAAGTTAAAGTCGGGGATCGAGTAGCCATTAGCCCATGGTTTCCTTGTAAGGCTCGCGGAATCTCACCCGAATGCCCTAGATGCCAACAAGGAAATTATACACATTGTCAAAATTTTCAGAGAGGAAATTTACCTACGGGGATGCACTTAGGTGTTACAAAAGGATTTGGAGGGGATGCATTTTATATTGCAATACATGAATCTCAATGTTTTATCATTCCTGAAGGAATTTCCTTTAACCAAGCGGTATTAGCTGATCCATTTTCCGTTGCTTTTCATTCAATTCTTCTTTTAGAGCCAGAACATAACTCAACTATACTTATATATGGTACAGGAGTGATTGGTTTATTATCTATTATGTGTTTAAAAAAGATTTTTAAAGTGGAACATGTTCTAGCTGTTGGTCGATATGAATTCCAAAAAAAGATGGCGTTAGAACTTGGTGCGGACCACGTATTTATGAGTAGTAGAGAAAATTTAATTGAAGAAATTGCAAATTATAAAGGTGTTGAGCTTTATACACCTGATAAAGGCTTAAAATGGGCTATGGATGGTGTAGATGGTATAATTGACACGATTGCTTCTGCAGAAACTTTAGAGATTGGGATGAGAATTCTAATTACTCAAGGAAAACTCGTATTTCTTGGAGTTAGTACTCCGAAACGATGTGAAAGTACACCACATTATTTTAAGGAACTTGAAATTGTTGGATCAAATTCCTTCTCTGTAGAAATATTTGAAGGTAAAAGAGCTCATGCCTTAGAATTTTTTATGGAGTTTCTTGCTACAAAAAGAATTGATCCATCCATATTAGTTACTCATAAATTTCCACTTAAAAAATACAAGGATGCGTTTGATGCACTAGCTAAAAAATCTGAATCTCATGCTGTTAAAGCCGTATTTGATTTTTCTATATAGAAAAAATAAGATTACAATTATTTTTAAATCTTGATTTAGCTAATTTTGTATACAGAAAATTTAAGTAAATTTAATAATTAATAAATTTGAGTCAATTAAATCTTTGAAGGTGAAGAAAATAGTAATTGAATTAATTGCTTCAATTTATATAATTATAATAGGAATCGCAATGTTAAGTATGTGGCTTTTTTTATTAATAAAGAGAGAAGTACCAGAACTTAAAACCAAGCCAACACAAATATTTTTTCATTTAGCTGCTGAATTTCTGACATCTGTTATACTTATAATCGGAGGGATTGGATTAATAATGAATCAATCCTGGGGGGTGACAATCTTCTTTATTGCTATTGGAATGGCGATCTATTCTACGATAAACGCAGCAGGTTTTTATGGGCAGTTAAAAGATTGGCCTATGTTTATTACGTTAATGGTATTTACAATTTTTTCACTTTTAGTCACATCATTGATAATATTTATCGGATTCTAGATATTATGATAAAAACTTAAATAATCCCTTTTTTTTTGAAATCTCGGATTTCCTCATCTGAATGACCAAGGTT
>CAZBNW010000154.1:0-5050 GCA_964493385.1 uncultured archaeon
CTCATATTTTTGAACGATTTTTCCGTTCTAGCAATGTAAATGAAATTGCAGGAACAGGATTAGGATTAGCAATCGCAAAAGATTTAATTGAATCTCACAAAGGAAGTATATTTGTGGAAAGTGAATTAGAGAAAGGCACAACAAGTTATTTGTTTTTACCCAAAATTAGTGATTTAAAAAAATTTTAAATATTAATCAGATCAATATTAATTGGTATCAATTTTATAGTGAAATCCTTAATGTCAAATTCAAAACCCTTGCTATTGGTTGTTGATGATAATGAGGATATTTTGTTTAATCTAAAACTTATACTTGAACCATATGGTTATGATGTAAAAGCTGCAATCAGTGGAAAAAAAGCACTTAATATGCTCTCGACATTAGATAAAGTTCCTAATGTAATAATATGTGACATCATGATGCCGGATATGAACGGTTACGAGTTTTTTGCCGCGGTTTCAGCTAATCCTAAATGGAATCATATTCCATTTTTATTTCTTACAGCAAAATCTAAACCTGAAGATATTCGATTGGGTAAAATGCTTGGAGTGGACGATTACATCACAAAACCCTTTAAGAAGGAAGATTTAATTGCATCAATCTCGGGAAAAATTGCGCGAAATAAAAAATCCAATATTATTGATAATAAACTTAAGCAATTGCTCACATCCTTTGATATGGAATTGGGACCCTCTATTTCTAAAGACAATAAATTACCACTTTGTTTATTACTTATATTTTGGGATGATATTTTAGGGCCAGTGTTAAAGGATAGCCATCCCTCTGAAAAAACTTGTCATCTCTCAATTAGCACAATAGGTAAACAGTTATTCCATGCCGCAACGTCTATTTATGGGCATGATAAAATTACTAAAGCTGAAGGAATTTTATTAAATATTGAAAATATTAAGAAAAAAGGCTATGTTTTTTTTGATGCCTTTCCGGATAAAAATGAAAGATATGGAGAAAAACAATATATGCTATCAGTAATCGCTCCAAATATAACTTTTTTTGATTCACTTAAAATTAGGGAAGTCTTAAAAGAGATTTCTGAAAGAATAAAAAATAAACAAGATTGGAAAATACAAGAATATTGGGAAGAATTATTTGAAATTTTATCCGTTGGATCATTTTTACTTAATTCTCAATAAGAGCATCTCCTTCTTCAGAATTTTTGAATATTTTATAATTTTTAAAAAAAAGTAGTTTTTAATTTAGTCTTTAAGTGGAAACCTTTTTTTTCTTTAATAATCCATAGAAAAAACCTTTAAATCAGGTCTTTTAGTTGCATATATTAAGAAATCAAACTATAATTTTTACCGATAAGGTGAAAGATATGTCTGATGTAAAAGAAGAAGATAAGTATTTAATGTCCCCAGAAGTGTGTTCTTGGGCTGATGATGAAGATAACACTTATAAAATTGAGATACAGCTGCCTGGAGTAGAAAAAGATACAATTAAACTTAAAATGCATGACGATAGTTTTTTCATAAAAGGAGAAACCGAGGATACTATCTATATTGGTTCCTACAGTGTTTGTTGTCAAATAAAACCAGAAGAAGCAAAAGCAGTTTATAAAAATGGACTTCTAAAGATAGAAGTACCATTTAAAGAGCCCGAGTTTCAAAGTATAGATATAAAAGTAGAATAAATTACTTTTTTTTTCTCTCTTTTTCAAATTTTAGAAAATGAAATAGGTTTCATTATTTTTTTAATTATAAATCATGTTAATTTTTTGGATTTCTGATAAAAAAAAAGATCATAAGAATAATTAAAAATGTCACAAATCGAAGTAAGACTCGAGTAAATGCAAAATGAATAAAGAGAAAGTTTTCTTACCTGGTGCAAGTGGCTCTATGGGTTTTGAAGCATTTAAGAATTTATGGGTAAGAAGGGATAAGTATGATATTGTCCTACTTCAACGTCCCTCTAAGAAAAATAAAAAGCTTTTTAAACCATATGAGAAAAAGTGTGGGATAAAGCCAATTCCTAGAAGAGGTATAGTAGAAGGAAATGGCTTAAAAATTATTTGGGGAGATGCTACCAATTTTGAAGATATTGAAGAAGCTTGTAAGGGGATTGATTGGTGTCTTTGTCCGATGGCTTTTATCTCTCCCGCAGCAGACCTTAATCCAGAGATGGCGAAAGCTGTAAATACAACGGCCATGGAATATATCATTAAAGCGATAGAATCTCAACCTAGTGGGGCAGATCATATCAAATTTATATATACAGGTACAGTTGCAGCAACAGGGGATCGCTTACCTCCTATTCATCATGGTAGGATAGGTGATCCTATGAAACCTAGTGTGTTTGATTTCTATGCTACCACAAAAATTAGAGGAGAAATGGCACTTTGTGAATCCAATCTTAAGTACTGGGCTTCAATCCGTCAGACATTTATTATGATTCCTGATATTATGTCTCTTATGGATCCAATTATGTTTCATCAACCAATTAATTCCTTTATGGAAAATAATACTTCAAGAGATGCGGGTAGGGGTTTAATTAATTGTTTAGATGTTCCAGAAGACTCTGACTTCTGGAGAAGATGTTATAATATGGGTGGAGGTTCCTCCTGCAGGATAACATTCTATGACTTTATAAATAAATCAATGGAAATGAATGGGATAGGAAAAATTGATGATATAACTGAGCGTCGTTGGTTCGCCTTAAGAAACTTTCATATGCAATATTTCGATGATAGCAAGGAACTTGATAAACACATTAATAATTGGAATGAATCTATCGAAGATTTTTTTAAGGCTGTGAAAAAGAATAGACCGTTTTACTTAAAGATCCTGGCGTATATGAGTAATAAAATTCCATGGTTAAAGAAAAAGATTCAGAAAATCACTTATAAAAAATTAAAAAAATTAGCAATGGATAAAACAGGAACCTTATATTGGTACAAGAATAAGATGGATATGAGAATCTCAGCATTTTATGGTTCTTATGAGAAATTTGAGTCTATTCCAGATTGGGGTGTTGATATGCCTCAAATGCATCCAGAACCAGAATGGTACCCACTCAAACATGGGTATGATGAATCAAAGGAGAAACTGGACTTAGAAGATTTAAAAGGAGCCGCAGAATTCAGAGGCGGTCAATGCCTATCAACTCAATGGGATGGAGATATGTACTTTAAGATCAAATGGAAATGTGCATTTGGTCATGAGTTTGAATTGAAACCATATACTGTCCTTAAAGCAGGTCATTGGTGCCCTGAATGCTTACCCCCACCTTGGAATTATGATGAACAAGCAAAAAAAAATCATTTCTTTGCCCAAGTTTGGTACCCAAACCATGATAAGGATGAAAATAACTTGTATCCAGGAGATTGCTATAAAGACATTGTTGATTAATCTTTTTTGTTATTAATAAGAGGAGATTCATATTAAGATATTTATTGTAGGTGGAACGGGTTTTTTAGGATATCATGCAACATTAGAATTCCTCAAACGGGGTCATGATGTGGATACTCTATCTCTACCGGACATTCCATTAGGAGATTGGTACCCAAAAAACAAAGTCGGAGTGAGCTATGGAGATGTATTTGAAATGAACCATAATGAACTTGTAAACATGTTTAAAGGTTATGATGCCATGGTCTATGCTGTAGGCCCTGATGACAGAGTTATTCCAAAAGCCCCAGCTTATGATTTTTTCCATGAAAGATTAGTTGAAGCATGTGGAAGGGTTGTTAAAGGAGCAAGAGATGCAGGAGTTAAAAGAGCAGCGATATGCAATTCATATTTTGTTTATTTTAACAAGACAATGCCAGAATTAAAACTTGCGGAACATCATCCATATATTAAATGCCGTGTTAAACAAGCAGATTACTGTATTAATATTGGAGGAGATAAAATGGATGTTATGATTTTAGAATTGCCATACATTTTTGGTACAATGCCTGAGAGGGAACCACTTTGGAAAGAGATCCTTGTAAAGAGGCTTAATAAAATGAAAGAATTTATTTTCTTTTTTAAAGGAGGAACTGTAATGATGTCTGTAGAAAGAGTTGCAGAATACATTGTTGGCGCTATTGAACAGGGAAAAGGTGGGAAAAAATATATTTGTGGAGATGAATGTGTACTATGGAAAGAATGGTTAAGATGGATTATAGAAGCTATGGGAGTAAAAAAGAGAATTATTACATTACCAACATTTTTTGGTACATTATATGGTGCTTACTTAAGAATAAAAGAGAAAAAAGAGGGTAAAGAAGCTGGATTAGATCATAAACGATATTTTAAAGATATTCAATCTAGATACCTTTGTTATGACCCTACAACTACATGTGAAGAATTGGGGGTTTCAAGAGGAGGTCTTAAAGAATCTGTGATTAAGACAATAAAAAGATGTTTAGAATAAGAATAATTAATTTTTAATTAAAAATATTAACAGAGTAAGAATGAATGAAAAAGAAAACATTGCGATTTATTTTTACTTTCTTTTACAACACTATAATAATAAACTTTTAAAACAATTATATGTTTTTCTTAACAATTTACATAATATAATCCTATTAAAGGGTTTATAAAAGTGGATGATAGTTTTTTTTTTTATTGGTTTATGATTGTTATGATCATAATTGCAGTCCTCATTTTCATTTCATTGTTAAAAATACCAGCTGGGTATGGCCAACATCTCTCTAAAAAATGGGGGCCAACCATTAATAATGATAAATTAGGTTGGATAATAATGGAATTACCAACAATAATTCTTTATGCTATATTTTACATAATAGGAGATTACCAAACCAAATTCATGACGCATCTATTTTCGAGTTTATGGTTCATGCATTATGTTTACCGGACATTTATTTTTCCCGGTTTAATGAGAGGGAAACGACAGATACCAGTGTCCATTATCCTCATGGGGATAATATTTAATTCGGCAAATGCATATCTTCAAGGACGATGGATTAATACCCTTTCAGGGGGCTATGAAACTAGCTGGCTTCTCACCCCAATGTTTATTATTGGTATTATAATCTTCTTTACTGGTTTTTTCATGCATGTACATTCTGATCATATAATCAGAAATC
>CAZBNW010000155.1:0-3554 GCA_964493385.1 uncultured archaeon
CTTTTAATAGTACTGGTACTTTTTAATACTCTAAGGATAAGTAAATTATGGATAGTGGGTGAGTTCTGGCTTTGGATTATTATAGCGAACGCATTAATAGCTATATTATTTCCTATTACAAAATTCACACGGAAATTTATCACTAAGGGATTAATTTTTGGAGTTATCAATATTTTATTGTTCAGTGGCATTTCTTGGCTTTTACGTAGCTCACTACCTTCTATTTTCTTGAGTCTTTGCTTATATTTTTGGTTAGCATTCTTCGCGACAATGTCGTTTAGTGGATATACGATGGCAACTAGCCCTCGAGAAATTCAAGATGAATATCCCATTTTCAGTAAAATTAATATGGTTTTATTGATAATTGGCCTCATAGCCAAGGCAATTGGTTTCATTTTTTTTTAATATTTTAGAATAAAACAAAATAAATAAGATAAAAAAATATTATTAAATTAGAGAAAAAAAAGGTGGTTATAATAACATTAAAAACAACACAAGTTAAGATCCCAATAATAATTCCTAAAATCTCAATAAACCCTGATCTATGCACTGGCTGTGGTATGTGTGGAGAAATATGTCCATTTGGAATCCCAAAACCAAATGATGATGGAAAATTCGAAATCCATGAACCAGAACGCTGTACAGAATGCTCTGCATGTAAACGAAATTGCCCTACAATGGCAATAGTATTACAAGAGCGACAAGGATGTGGTTGTTTATGGAATGCGCGTTATGTTGCTAAAAATCCACAAAATAATAGTTGTTGTGGATAAGGACAATTAAATACGTCTCCTTTCTCAAAAAAGTATTATTAATATTTCTCCAAGATTGGTTTAGAACCAAGTCACTTTAGCAGCTTGGCGAACGGGAATTCGAAAATACTTTACCTTAGGAAAACCAACTGCTAAACTATAAGCTGCAATGTGGTTTTTTGGTAGGTTTATGATATTTGCTACTGATTCAAATAAGTTTATTGCTGCTGTTGCTAAGCCCAATGAACACGTTCCTAAGCCTAATGGTTCTGCTGCTAACATTATGTTGCTAGCTGCTAATGAGCAATCTTGAGCTAAAGTGTATGCTTTTTTAGGCGCATGAATTATGATTATTTCACCGCTCCAACGCCAGAACTCCTCACCTCTTTCAATTCCCTTGAGTGTGTCTTTAAAATTTTGAAGCACTCCTTTAACTAGTTCTCTATATTCTTTTGGAATTATTGATTTAACTTGACCTCGCTTTTTTGGATCTTCATATGAAACCGCTAATTCTTTTAATCCTCGCGTAACCTCATCTGAAAATTTTTCTAAAAGTTCTTGGTTGTGAACTATAGTGAAATGTATTGATTGATCATTGCGACCCGTTGGAGCAAGCCTTCCTGCTTCAATGAGTTTGTTCCATAAATCTTCCGGAATAGGTTGCCGTTTAAACTGTCTAACTGATCTACGTACTTTGATTAGATTTAAAAACGTATCGTAAGTTGGAACATCAAATTCTTCTGTTATTTCTATAATCTTTTCAATTGGAAAATTCTTTAATTTTATTGCATCAACAGGACAAACTGCTAAGCAATGACCACATTCCATACATGCGATATCTGTTAATCTCCTCATAACTAGTTTATCCTCTCTAATGTAATAGAGCCGTAATGGGCATTCGCGAACGCAGGCTTCACAATTAGTACAAATAGTAAGATCTACTTCAATTTTTGAATTTACCAAGTTTTTAATACTATCTCTTGTCTCAACCATTTTAAACACTCAAATAATAAAATAACTTTAAATTTAGAAATTTTAAATTTACTCTGAAATTGAAACAATCAATAAAGAGCTCGATTTTTTAATAACTAAACCTTTTTTCTATCTTTTTTAAAAATTCTTTTTTGGTTAAAATGTCCATTTCCGCATTTAACCAACAGAGCTCATCATATGTACAGCTTGATTTGAAGACTTCCTCTGCTTTTCTCTTAATCTCTTCAATAGAGGGCATATCAAGATTCATCTTCTGAATTTTTTCAGCCAGAAGCCAGCATAACTGGTCGTATGTGTATCCAGCTAGAGAAAGGAAATATGCTGCTTCTTTTATTTGTGTTTTAAAGTCTACTTCTACCGCTTCTTCTCTTACTTCTTTTATAACAGCAACCTTTCTGTGCTCTTTATTTTTAACTTGAACTGGAGGTTGTTCAAACCTAATAAATTTAACAGTAGTAGAAGGTTCTTGTACTCTTTGCGGCTCAAACCTCCTGTGAGCTTTAATTTGCTTGAGCCATCTTAGTATTCTCTCTTCAACCTTAACTTCTCTCTCTTCCGGAGTTCCATTAAGACCAATAGATTTGATACTTTCGGGGGGTACTTCAAATATAAATTCTGGTCGTCGCTCAACTGTCCTACCCGGTATTAATCCTTTTTCTAAATTATGCATCATAGCTAAAAATGAACCATATTCTCTATTTTGCTTCATGATGAGAATTTTTGCTGAACCCCCACGTTCTTTATCTATCTTCCTTGCAATGTCCGCAGTAATATCTTTTTTTGCTTGAGATACTTTTAATCCAACCCAAATATAAATAGTATTTTTTTCCTCATCATCAACAAGATATACATCATTTTCTTCAAATGATAATTGTTCTATCTTGACTAATTCTCCTTCATCATTAATATTAAATAATTGCATGACACACTCTTAAAAGTAAACTCTAATAATATAAAAATAAAGAATTTACAAGTTTAAAAATCTTTTTTACTTAGATAAGTTTTTAATTTCCTTAAGTTTTTTAATAAAAACCCTATTATTTTGTTAAGGACTATTTACAATTTTTTAACATATACAAAAATTTTTTGAAAGATGACTAAGGAACCTACTCTCATAGAATATGAAAATATCATCGAGGGATTGATGAAAGAGAATGAGAGTCTAAAAGAAAGAATTATTGAATTAGAAGAGAAGATTGAATCAACTAAAAAACCACAATATACAGTTCAAGAAATAACAACTCCTAAAATTGAAGAAAGCATATCTGTACCTCCTATATTAAAAACAGACGTGATTGTTTCCAAATCTTTTTTTTCTCAAGATACAGTTCCACTCGAAATGGGTAAAGGTCCAATTGTTCAAGGAATTTCAAGAAGAGAATGTCCCTTATGCGGGAATAGAAATAAATTACTTATTCATGAAGTACTCGATAGGACTCATATAATATCAGCTTATCCGAGAATGTATGGCAAGAAATATAAATGTGGCGATTGTGGACGCGAATGGCGAATACCAGTGGAAATGTAAACTAAGATTTAATAATTTTTATATGGTATAAATTTCAATCTCTTCTAAAAGCAGTAATTGAAAATTCCTTCTTCTAACATGTTCGCGTTTAGTTTTAAATTTGAAACTTCTTTATTAATGTTAAAAAACAATTATACTAAAGAAAATGTGAATTAGATGAGTGATAAAAATATTAAAAAAGAAATTTTAAATTTAGAATCAATGATTGACTTTCAAGAAGGATCTGTTATTAGTAGAGCTTTAATCAATAAAGATGTTGGTACAGTTACTTTATTTTCTTT
>CAZBNW010000155.1:3654-5040 GCA_964493385.1 uncultured archaeon
TTAGATTTAAAAGAAAAAAGAATTAAGGATAAATTTAAGTATTAATCACTTTCTTTATCTTAAAAGCGAATAATCTTAAGGTGCTTTCGTCTCAGTGTGAAGCTCTCCTTTTTCTAAAATGACACGTTTAGCTAAAATGTATAATAAAATCATTACTATAATGAAAATCACCGATGCCATCAAAATCGCAGTATAAACTCCAATTATACCAAAAGTATTTGAGAATGGCGCAAGTGTCGTGGGGACTAAAGCGATACCGGTAAAATAACCTGCCGTTAATAACCCTGCTAAAACACCACGTCTTTCAGGCGATAATACTTGACTATAATAAGTTATTGCTGTAGAAAGTATTCCTCCTGAAAATCCTGCTAGGATCCAACCTAACGCTAAAAATATGAATCTTTCTGGATTGGTAATATCTCCAATAACTAGTAAGATTGCTAGGGAGCAAAATAAGATCAACGAACCTGTAAATAATGGAATTCCTACACCCTTTCTTTTTATTAAATTACCCGTTATTACTCCTGTTATTGCTGCTCCAACACCAGCTAAACCAAGAACAACTCCTATTAATGTCTCATTTATTACATGAGCTTGTGCCAGTGTTTTCGAAGTCCAGATATTTATTGCTATGTATGTATGTGCGATTAAAAAGGCAGATAATATCATCAGAATTACCGTAAATCGACGCCATTCCTTTGAAAGTTGAGATAATACGATACGAATTCCCGACTCATCAGGGATTTTTTGGGGTGGCCTTTTAGCCTTAATGAAATAAATCAAACAAAAGCAAGTAATTATGATGAATAACACATAGATCGACTGCCAACCAATTAAAATCATCTGAGAAGCAATTAACGGACCAACCCCAACACCTAAATTTGCGCTAGCACCCAAGTATCCCATTTTCTTAGGAATATTCGCTGGAGATGTAATATCCGTCATTAAAGCTATGAGAACAGGATTAATAAAACCAAACCCTATCCCTCCTATTACGTTGGCAATTATATACATCTCCAGATTAAACGATAATCCAGCTGTTAACATTGCAATCGCAAATAAAATTAAACCCACAATTAATACCGGGATTCTACCTTTAATATCTGAAATTGCACCAGAAAAAAGTTGTGTTATCGCAAATGGGAACATAAATGCTGGAATAGCATTTAATATATTATCTGGCGAAACTTGAAAATCGGAAGAAAGAACACCAAATAAGACATTGATTATGTTTCCAGTCAAGGGACCTAATAGAAAAAGCAAAAATATTACAAATTCGAGTGATTTTGAATAGCTAGTAGGTTGTTCTTGTGTATTTATAGTCATGTTTTCTCCTATTGGTAATTCTTATTTAAAGTATTGTTTTTTAATTTAAAGGAAGCTTAT
>CAZBNW010000156.1:0-4991 GCA_964493385.1 uncultured archaeon
TCTATATTTTTTTTTGCCACTTTACTAGATTTTCCATGAGGAAATAATACAGTAGCGACAATTAAAGCCATTTTTAGCACTCTTTTATTTTTTAAATTAATTGGATTTGGAGTAAATTAGAGCATATAATTATTATTTTGCTTATATTTAAATCTTACATTCTTGTTAAAAAAAATGAAATCAATATAATTGTATAAGCAAAAGACTCATTATCTATTCTATGATGATTTACCATTCATATCTACATTTAGTGCAAGCTTTCTTTTTTGCGTAGATTCGTCTTGGAATATAGCTAATAACTCTGCTTTTATCATCAACTTCCCTTATCGCAAAACCCATCGCACCACAGCTAGGGCATACTCGTTTATTTATTCTAGGATCTTCACTGGAAGTAATTGTGGAAGTTGTCTCTTGTGTGGGAGCAGGGGGAATATACGACTGTGGCTGAGGTATTGGTGGAGGAGTATACGATTGTTGGCTAGGGTAAGGTGGTGAAGTTACTTCGTGTGTTAGGTTTTGAATTTGCGCTTTTAATTGGTTTATCTCATTAGCTAATTGAGTTATTTGTGTATCCTTATCAGCAACAACAGCTTGATAATAATGTATTTGAGAAAATAATTCTGCAATTTGATCTGACAACTTATTAATCGTATTTTCATATTCGGATGTAGGATCATCCATGTTGTTATACCTTATAAATTTAGCTCCTCACTTTTTGCGATATATTCGCTTCTTGCTATTGAATTTAGTTTGATTTAATATATAAATATTATTGGATAAGAATTAGAAAATATTTATTACCTGCAGTTATTTTTCCTGATCTTGCTGAATATGATGAAAAAACTACTGGAGAGTTAAAAGCTGGAACGTATGCAGGTGTTCCATCTATCTTTCTAAACATTCCTGTACTTATAATTGCCGCTATTATATCCATTATTGGAATTATTTATCCATTAATTCTTAGTCTTTTAACTGGTTAAAACTAAATAATTATTATATCTATTCTTTTTTTTTTCCTTAAATCAAGAATTAATATTTTTTTGTTAAAACTTAAGATAATATTTAATAAATCCTTATGCTCATTATTATTAAAATTGGTTCAGTTAGCGTATGCGTATTATTTTTTTAGGTACTAATGGCTGGTTTGCTACGGATATGGGAAATACAGTTTCAATACTCATTGATACTGAAAATTTTTATATAGTTTTGGATGCGGGAGATGGAATTTCTAAAATTGATCAATATATTAAAGATGAAAAACCTATTATTGTATTACTTAGTCATCTTCATCTCGATCATATAATTGGGCTTCATGTATTTGCAAAATTCCTTTTTAATCAGGAAATAAACATATATGGATATAAGGGAACGAGGAACGGAATAAAAAAAATAATAAAACATCCTTATTCATCTCCCTTTGGCAATATACCCGTAAATGTACAAATTCATGACTTAAACGAAGGTAATTATAATTTAGGATTCCCAATTACGTGTAAGCTTTTAGTTCATGCAGATCCGTGCTTAGGATATAGAATCGAGATTGAAAACAAAATCATTACATATTGTACTGATACTGGGATATGCCAAAACCTATATGAACTTGCTAATAATGCTGACTTACTCATAACAGAGTGCTCATATAAACCAGGACAGGAAGAATGGGCATGGCCACACCTTAAACCGGAAGAAGCTGCGGAAGTAGCTGTAAAATCTAATGTACAAAAATTAATTCTCACCCATTTTGATGCAAGCTCTTATAGAACTATGCAAGATAGGAAAAAAGCGGAGGATAAGGCGAAAATAATATTTCCAGAAGCGACTGCTGCATCAGATGGTTTAGAATTAATCCTTGAATAATTTTAATTAATGTGAAAAGAAGCATTCAAATCGTATCTTAATTAATAATTTCAGTATAAATTTTACAACGATCAATTAAAAATCTTAATTAAGATATTCTCATTTTTGAGGTTAAAAAATGACGATTAAAGATCAATTTTTAGAAAAATTTTATTTAGAATTAGAATCAAAAGGCTATAAAGGGCAAATAGTACATGCGAAACATATTCCAGATTTACGGAATGATATCAAAAAGCGTCATGAGAAAAACCTTATTTATCCCGAGTTATATAAAGAGTATAAAGCGTATTTTGAGTTTGAACCGGATGTGGATTTCGCTCAGATAAATTCTCTTTTTGTTATAACGATTCCACAACCTCAATTCAAGGCTATTTTTCACTGGAATAATAAAGAAACCTCCTTACCAATACCACCCACTTATTTGTATGGTCGTGAAATAATTGACCAAATGAAGGAATTTCTAATCGAGTTATTAAAACCAGAGGGATATAATGTAGCATATGCCGTCCTTCCTCAGAAAACATTAGCCGTACGAAGTGGATTAGCTGAATATGGGAGAAATAATATTACTTATGTACCGGGAATGGGAAGTTTTCATCGTTTAACAGCGTTTTATTCAGATTTTCCTATTGAGGAAGATAACTGGCAAGAGTTACAAATGATGGATATGTGCAAGGAATGTTCTGCTTGTGTTCGGAAATGTCCAACAGGTGCAATCCCAACTGATCGCTTTCTTTTACGTGCTGGACGTTGTCTTACCTATCATAATGAACAACCAGGAAATGTACCCTTTCCAGAATGGTTGGATTCTTCTTGGCATAATTGCCTTGTCGGATGTCTTCATTGTCAAAGAGTTTGTCCAGCCAATAAAAATGTTTTTACTTGGATCGAAAAAGGTCCTGAATTTTCTGAAGAAGAAACAAAAATGTTTTTAGATGGAAAGAATATCGAACAACTTCCAGAAGATACTGTAAAAAAAATAAAGGATTATGACTTAATAAATTATCTTGAAGTATTCCCGAGAAACTTAAGTGTGTTTTTAAAAAATTAGTTTTTAATTTTCACAATTTACATCTAAAAGACATAAAAATAATGCTATCTTATATAAAAATAGAGAAGAATTGTTTTTCTAATTTTTTAAAATTTAACTAATTTTTTTGGATAAATTTATGCATCGGGTTCTAAAAAGAGTAAAACAAGATAAAAAAGAATTTGTCACTTCTGAAGAATTAAGAGAATATTGTAAAGAGTTATATTTCAATTATAAAACAATCAGCAGTTATTTAATTTCCCGTGGTTTTATATTAAATGTTTTAGATGATATTTATTATGTGAAGTCCGAGGACGAAATTATCAAAAATAAGCAAAAATATTCACTTTTGGAACTTGTAGGAAAAGGTCTAACATTAAAACATGTCAAAAATTGGTATTATGGTCTATATACGGCATTAAATCTAATTGATATCGATTATGAGCATGGAGATGAATTTTTCTACATTATTAATGATCACATTTTTAAAAATAAGCCAGTAAAGATTTTGGGGAAGAAATTTAGGTTTTTAAGATTCAAAACTGCACTTTTTAATTTTGGGATAATAAATAACAAGATAAAATATTCAGATCTCGAAAAAACAATCTTAGATTTAATATATTTATGGGAATATAATCATATGAATGAAAATAGACTATTAATTGAGCTCTCTAAATTGTTGGATGGAATTTCTGAAGAAAAAATCTTAGAATATTCTCAATACTATCCAGAATCTAACAAAGAACTTTTGAAGAAAGCTCTAAACAAATTATAAATTACGCACTAATACCTTCCTAATTACTCTTAAAAATATTTTTTAAGTAGTTTTGAAAATTTTGAGTTAATTTTCCTTTATAATATGGATTTTTTCCTGTTTCTTTCTTATATTTTTTATGTATTTTGTATTTCCAATTTATAAAATTTTTAGTTTCAAATCCATTCCATATCGCATTCTTACCAGTTAATGTCTCAAAAACAATTTGTTCTGAAACACCTTTATCATCTATTTTTGAATTTTTTGGTTTTTTATCAAAGTTTTTTGTTAGCTTTTTACTTTTAGTAGGTCTTTTATTAATCAAATTTTCTAAATATCGCGAGTATTTATTGGTAGCGCTTCCCTTATAATATGGATTTTTACTAGTTTCTTTACGGTATTTATTATGAGCTTTTTTCTTCCAATCTTGAAAAATCTTTGTTTCTGTGCCGTTCCAAATCGCATTTTTACTAGTTAATGTTTCAAATACATACTTTTCATTAATAATTTTTATTTGGTTTTTTTGCTTTACCTTATTGTCCTTCTTTACAGTAATTGGTTTTTTCTTTCTAACATCTTTCTGTTTGTAAAGGTTTTCTAAATATTGAGAAAATAATTTTGTAGGTTTTCCTTTATAATAGGCGATTTTCCCCGATTCTATACGATATTTGTTTTTTATTTTTGCTTTCCAATTCTGAAAAGTTTTTGTTTCAGTTCCATTCCAAAAAGCGTATTTTTCGGTCAATTTTTCAAATACAAAAGCTTCTAAATTTTGAATTTCTGTAGCTTTTACTTGCTTTAATTCTTTCTTCAGTTTTTCTTTTTCAATTTTAGTTATGGATTCTGCGCTTTTATTGATTATTTTTAAAATTTCAGAACTATTTATTTTACCTATACTCCCAATTGTAAAAAAAGGTTCATCTATTGCATCTAAATGAACAGAAAAATCAAATATTTGATGATTATTTACACTTGGGCCTAAATATTTTGCTAAAACTACAAGTGTGCCATTATTTTGAGAAATATCAATAAGATTATTCGAAGTTGGAGTGGCCTGATATAGGGAGAGGTGATTAAAATCAGTGATTTTATCAATATCTTTTATTTTCTCTTTATTTTTAATTAGAATGTCATATTTTGGTCTCTTTTTACCATTGATTAAAACGTCTAGAGCTGTTAAGTGATATCCTGCCTCTTTCTTCAATGTTTTTTGAATAATAAACTTAATAAATCTCTTTATTTGATTCCATTTTGACTTTTGAGCTAATCCTATGACTTCTCTTAAAATCTCTTCAGACATTTATCACACTTGTCTTAAAAAATCTGAAATACCTCAACCAATTTCAGAAA
>CAZBNW010000157.1:0-4913 GCA_964493385.1 uncultured archaeon
ATATCATTTTGATTTAAATAATATGTATTCTCTGTTTTTAATTTCTTTTGAATTATACTTAAATTATCCTTAATATCTAAATTACCTACCATAATTCCTAAATCATCCGGTGTGAAAAATTTTAAAGATAACTCTGATTTACCAGATTTTAATATTTTTTTTTGTAGAAAAACTACTACCTTTATATTACTACCATCTATTAGTAGAGAAGTGTTGAATTCGGGTAAAACTTCTTCTATGAATTTAAATAAGCTTTGGATTTGTATATTATTCAATAGTTTTATACTCTCTCTGAGGAATTTAAAAATGGTTGGTTCAGGATAAATTAAAAATAAATCTTGTTCAAAAAACTTTTGAATTAAAGTCGTAATTCGAGTAAAAAACTGATATTGAGAGATTATATCAATATTTTCGCAATGCTTATTTAGTAAATCAATAGCTTCTTTTTTAAATAACCGAATTGAAGATATTCGAACACCTTTTTCTTTTATTATTTGAGTTTGGGCTTTATTAAATAAATCATCTAACTTATCAATTTCTAGACTTTTAATACGAATTAATTCATTGGGTAGAGATTCGACCCTCTCATGAATTCCTGCTTTCTTAGTTTTATATAAATATAGACCAACCACCTTATTCTTTTTGATTGTTTCAGATATTATAATGTCAAGGATATTTTGTTGGTCATTTATAAATTTTGGATATAGAAGTTCAAAAAAATGATATAAGATATTAGCATTAATAGTTATTGGACTTAAAGGTATTCTTACATCTTCTTTTACTAATTCAGGCTCTTCTAATATATCTCTTGTTGCATTGAAATTTAGTATTTTTAACCAATTCTTCTTAAATTCTTTATTTATCAATTTACTAGAGCCCCTCCCAAATCTTTAATTTATTATTTAAGTTCCCCTCAACCCAAAAACTGTTTACATTCGTAAATAAGTTTAAATTTGGAACATTTTTCTTGCCATAATACTTCAATATTAATTCTAAACAATTAAAAATTTCAGGAGGACATCCCGGTAATTCTAATATATTCTTATTCGATTTTTCCTTGATTTTTGTTTTCTTTTTCGATTTTTTTTCTTTAAAAAGCTTTTTTTTTCCTTCTCCTTTGGTGGTTTTCTTAGATTCAATAATAATTTTTCTGAAATTATAGTTTTTTGTGCTTTTTATAGCACAATCTCCGAATAGAATAATATTACCAATATTCTCTGACTCTGATGGGTTTTCGCCAACTAAAAAAGAATTATGTATATTGTATTTTAGATCTTTTCCCATATATGTCTTCATGAGATTTAGTATATGGTAAGCTTGTTTGAAACATCCCGAGCAATAATTACCCGATTTTATGGAAAAATTTCTTACTTGAACATCTTCGAGATTTGAAACACATAGTTCAACATCAGTTCTAACATCTTCAACTTTTTCCCCAAGAACCTTAATATTTGAAAATTGAGGTATTATTATATTTTTATTTCGTGCTTGTACTATTAATTCACTATCATTAATATCAAGATTTAACACTTGCGATGTAATAAGATCAACGGCAATCGCATCATCCCCAATTATCATTAAACCAGTCTTCTTCAAATTAGAATTTTTATAAATATAAGGACCAGCCCTTTCTAATATGTAAAATAAATCATTAATTACTAAATTAGGTTGTTTGATTGTAAAAACGTCTAAAATATTCGAAATTAAATCTTTTTTGTATTGATCGAAGGAAACATACTCTTTAATTCCGTGTTTATTTTTTCTAATTTCTTGATATTTTGTAGGAATAATGGAATATGAATTTAATAAGGATAAGTTAAACTTGAATAAAGGATTTACATTAATTTGGTTAACAACGATAAATTTATCTGAATTGAGAACTATTTTAGGAATTAAAAATTCCTTATCATTTATTTCAACCCTTATGAGTGAATCGTATTTAATTTTTTTTAATTGATCTTGATTAATTTCCTTCTTAGCAAAATCATCACTATTATCTAAAAATGCTAATTGTGCTCCAAGAGTGTTAAAATATTCTTTTAGGTTTAATAAATCTGATATGACTTTAATTGGAATTCCCTTAAAAGGAAAACTGCCTAAATAGATTTTTTTGGCTCCTACTTCTTTACAAGAAACGATAAGAGTTTCTAGAACATCAAAATTTGTATTTGTAGGAAAACCACCGGGCAAATTTAAATTAAATTTTATAAACACTTGTTCACCTTCATTAATAAATTTAGAAAGCCCTCCAAGTCTTTCAACTCCTTTTATTAAACTTTCTTTTGGTGTATCACCTTTACTTACTGTGACTTCTGGTTTCTTTGACTTTGAGTGAACTAACATGAAAAAGTTTTACAAAATTCATTTATTAAATTAATAATATAAAATAATGAAAGAACAGAATTTTAAGTTAAGTGATAAATAGGATGTCAAAAATTATTTTAAGCGATAATGATATCAAAATTCCGTCAGGTATAATTGGAATCGATATGGGACAAAGCCTTTCGAAATTAGCCTATTTAGAAGATAATCAATTAACATTATCTTCTTTTCCTACTCAAACCAGCATTTCAGATATTAAATTATTTTTGAATTCAAAGAAAGAGCAGTTTAAAATATTCAACTTTACTGGAGGTAAGAGCTTTGAATTATATAAAGAATATTCAAAAGATTTTAAGGCAAAAATAATAAATGAATTCGAAGCAAATGTTAGAGGCATCGAATTCCTCCATAATTTGGAAAAAAAGAAAGAAATCTCGCGATCATTAATAGTAACTATAGGAACAGGGACATCAATTGTCTTAAAAGGTAATACTTATCAACACCTCGGAGGTTCTGCGATGGGTGGTGGTTTCTTTATGGGTATAATAAAAGTTCTATTCAATATTAATAATTTTCAAGAAGCAATAAAATTAGCTAAAAAAGGAAATCGATACAATGTTGATTTAAAAGTTTCAGATATTTATGTTCCTGAAGATGACAGGGTGGATCTACTTTTCAGAGAATTCACTGCTGCCTCATTGGGTAAGATTGATGAGAATTTTAATCCTAAATATTTAAATAAAGAAGATTTTATTAATTCTATAATTTGTTTAATTGGCGAAAATTTAGGTACAATTGCAACAATTATAGCTGATAATAATGATGTAACAGATATCGTCTTTTGTGGAGGTTTCTTAATAGAAAATAAGATTTTAAAGAAACTTTTAACTCTTTTATGCAAGATTAACAAGAAAAAAGCAATTTTTCTAAAAAATTCTGAATTTTGTGCAGCGATTGGGACATTACTCATATAAAGTGTGCGCCGATTTGGAGATTTTTATTCATCGAATTAAAATTCTAATAAAAACACTATAAACCGGCGCATGTTAATTTAGGTTACTTATTAATTAAATTTTTATCAAAAAAAAAAGAAATCTTAAAAGATGGTTCAATTAATCCCTTGATAAAAGATGTTTAAATAGTTGAAAATAAAAAAATTATTGATCATAATGTATTTTTTAAATGCTTCTTTATTAAAACATGTTCCACAATAATGTGAAAATGATTTGAAATGATGGAAGAAAGTGAAAACCATATCGAAGTAGATGGTCGAGCGAAACAAAATCTTTTCCGAGCTATGCAATTAATGATGAAAAATCTCGAAGCTAACCAGATCCATCTTCAAAAAGACAAATACTTCCAATATACTCAAAAGTTTATTGAATTGGTTTACGATGGATTAATAAATGAGCGGAGATTTTTTTTATTAGCTTCTGGGAGGAGTGCATTTATACTTCAAGCCTTTTCTACGCGTTTAGTTCACTTGGGAGCAAATATATATATAGTGACAAATTTAGCTTCAATACCTGCACTCACAGAGGAAGATATATTAATAGTTTTATCAGGTTCAGGAACAACTAGTATTGTTGTATCTCTTTTGAGTAATTATGTAAATGCTGTGAAACCGTATGGAATTGTGGTCATCACATCACATCCCGCTTCTATCATTGGACGTATGGGAGATTTAACAATTAAATTAAAAGGGCGAACAAAACGAGATAGACCAGATCCTCAAGATGATTCGGCAATATTAACTCCCGAAGGAACTGCTTTTGAAATAGCAGCATTTGTGTATCTTGATTCAATTATAGCGGAGTTAGCGGTACGGATGGGAAAGACAAATTCAGATATGCTAAAGAAACACTCAGAATCTATTTAATCCTTTTTTTCCTTTCTGGATTGACAAATTCACTCATATAATTGTGAATAACTCACAAAATCCTGGGGTTTTATCGAAATTGTGAGATTATAATTGAATTTTTAATATCAATTCAAAGTTCACCCTAAGTTCATCAATATCATCTATTTATGTCATCTTATACTATTATTCATATAAAATCTTAAAATTGTAATAAAATGAATAAAGAGAAACTAAATAAACATGAATTTGAGGGAAATCTTCTAAGTCCCTTACCGGTAATTTTGGTTGGAGCACAGGTTAATAGTAAGCCGAATTACCTTGTAATTGGATATAGTTGTCCATTTGATTTTGGAAAATATGTTTTCTTCAGTTTATCTAAGCAACGTTATACTACAATCGGAATTCATGAGAACATGACATTTAGTATAAATATCCCTTCGGAGGATCTCGTGAAAGAGACAAACATTTGTGGAAGTAAATCTGGACGCGATATTGATAAGAGTACTCTCTTTCATACCTTTTACGGAGAATTAAAAACTGCCCCAATGATTCATGAGTGTCCAATAAATATAGAATGTGAAGTAAGTGAAATCCTCGATTATGACCGCAATGAGGGAATCATTGGTAGAGTTGTGAAATCATATGTTAATCCCCAATACACTATTGAAGAAGATGGTGAAATTAAACTCGATTGGCGGAAAATCCATCCAATAATATGGGCTACAGGTGG
>CAZBNW010000158.1:0-4909 GCA_964493385.1 uncultured archaeon
TACTGGTTCAGCTCCCAATTTTTCTGGTAAAGTTGATTCTAAGGGTTTTGCTTTATGAAATTTAATGCTCCCACTTATTTTCCTTCTATAAGCATCTCTAAATGCTCTTTCCCGATTAATAATAACAACATCAGGAATTCTTGTTCTTCTCAATGTTTTTCTAAATTTTCTTACTTTTCTTACGGGTCTCGGATATTTTAATATACGTTGATATATAACAATATAATTGGTTAAAATTACAGCCCCAACAACGGTAAGAATAAATAAAAGTTGAAATAGAAGCGTTTGTTCAAAAGGTATGATAATAACATAAGATATCCACAAAATTGCATTATCAATTGAAAGGATTATTTCATTACTTAATCCAAACTCATCAGCAAGAAAAACTTGAATAGATACATTAATTGCTTCATTACTTGGCACCAATTTAGTGACATCAAATCCGTCTTCTTTTATTGGCTTAAAGATAGACTCAGCTTTACTTAATTTAATAGTTTCATTATGGACCTGATTGTTAATTGAAAATTTAAATTCAGAATTAGGAGATAATGTTGTTGGCCACATTTGATCGATTTTAAAATCAAAATAGAGCTTAGCATCTGTCACTTCTACTCTATACCCACCAGCTTCAATTTTTTCTCCAGTATATTTCCAAGATATTGAGGTGAATTGATTTATTCTTTTTTCATAAGAAATAGACAAACTAAAATTTTTTATTAATAAGCTATTCCAATAATCTTTATCACCTGGATGACCACTATCCTCACACCAAATATATACCCCCAATGAAATAGTAAAATGTTGATGATCATATTGAAGAGCTTGTTCAAGGAAAAATATTAAAGTTTCTTCATTAACAGGTGTAATTAGTGTATTATTTATAATCATTATTTGGGGTGGACCATCCTTACCTAAATCATCCGTTTGATAAAAAGTAGCCTCAAATTCCCTTTGTCTTTCTAAATCTGATATCAATAAAAAAAATCGTGCAAAATCACCTGTGGCGATTTGAAGTTCATTATCTGGATTGCTAACTAGTGTGTCTTCAGGTCGATCAATTCCTCCATTATCCATCGATATTGCTTGAGCTGAACCATTTATCCAAGCTTCAAGTGAAGCTGATGTAATGTAATAATCTGACATATTAACATTCATAGTAAAATTTTTGCGCCATTGTACTCTAAGCGATTGAGCTTCATTATCATCCCATGTATGGGCCGCAAACCATCCATTTTCATTTATTTCATAACTATCAAGTAATGGTAAATTATCATCATTTTCAACCTGAACCCATCCACTACTATTACCATTTTCAAAAAACTCTTGAGAACCTGCGTTTCCCAAAATTTTATAATTAGCACTACCATTACTTATAATAGAATCAACATCAGAAAAATCTCCTTGAAAATAAGCTGTCCAATTTTCATTGGTGTTGAATTCATTATTTTTGATCCATTGGTCACTGTGTGGTACTCTAGACCATAAATTTGTTGAATCTCCTTGAGCTAAATTAATTTGAAAACTTTGATTTTCTCTTCCGACAATGTCCATATTTACGCTCATCATAATTGGAATAAACATTATACTCAGTAAGATAAATATTAAAAACATCAAGTTTTTATTTTTAAGAGGTTTTTTTTGCTTTTTAACACTTAATTTTTTAACTACTACTTTAGGGCGAGGAATACTGACGATACCAGATGTTTTACTTAGCTTCTTATTGTATTTTGTCTTAAAAGCATTTTCACGACTAGTAATAAGGATATCAGGAGGATGAGGTTTATTCAATGTACGTCTATATTTTTTGATATGCCTTACTACTTTTGGAAATCTTAATACTTTTCGATAATATATGTAGTATCCTCCTAATAACCCCGATGCTATTAATGCTCCAATTAATAATGATTGAAAGAGAATATCTTGCTGAGCTAGGAAATATATATTGTACGATATCCATAATTTAACATTATCAATTGAAATTGTATAGTTTTCACTTAATTTAATCTCATCAGCAATGAAAAGTTGTATTGAAACATTAATCTTATCATTACTTGGGACCAATTTAGTGACTTCAAATCCGCCTTCCTTAGCATTTTTAAAATCTAATTCTGCTCTACTTAATTTAATAGTTTCGATGTGTTCTTGTTCATTTATTATTATTTTAATTTCAGAATTAGGCGACAAATTAGTTGGCCAAAATTTATCAATCTTATAATCAAAATATATTTTTGCTTCCGTAACATCGACTAATCCACCTTGAGAATCAATTTGGTTTCCAAGATATTTCCAAGAAATAGAAGTTAATTGATCTATCTTTTTAACATATGTTATTGTAAAATTGCACGATTTAATGTAGGCTTCAGTAAATTCATCGAGATCTGTGCTGCAATTATCTTCACAGTTGTATTCAATCCCTAATATTATAATGAAATTTTGAAAATCTCCATTCTCGAGAACTTGATTTAGATAGAAAATTAGATCATCAATATTATCAGCGTGAAAAATAGTATCATTTAAATAATCATAAGTCCCATTAATTCTTGCTCCATCCTGCCCTAATGTAGAAGTTTGATATTGTGCTACCTTATAATTTGTATCCTTATTTAAATTTGAAAGCCTCACATAAAACTTAATATAATCACCCTCAATGAATCGAGCCATATCAGAATCACCAGATACTTCAACGCCTTCCCAATGCCAAGTATCTCCACTCCCGCATCCCACATAAGCTTTTGCCGTGGCATTAATTAAAACCTCAAGTGAAGCAGAGGTAATGAAATAATCAGACATATTATGAGGTGTTGTTATTACTTTTTCCCACTGAACACTAGTTTTTTGATAAGCATTTGTAGTCGTTCCATTATGTTCGGCCCATAAATGAGATGCAAAACAGCCAGATTCATTAATTTTATAGCCTTTAGTGGGATATACTGGAATCTCTGGATTTGTAGTGTTATACCAATTAGGTGAGTTTGTTGAATTAGGTGTGCCCCAAATTAATGTTGCTGAATGTTGTTCCCCTATTGTTTTAAAATTACCCATCCCTCCACTAATATAAGCATCAACATCTCTGGCATCTCCATTTACTTCAGTAATCCATCCAGAAGAATTATTAAAATCTGAATTTTCAATCCATTGTTCTTGATAAAAATTTTTTGACCATTGTTCAGCTGAAATATGAATCTTTTCTTGATTTTTAAGATCCGATTGATAAAAAGATTGAATATAAGAAGATTGATAACTCTTGTTTTCACTTAGATTTGGTATATATACAACAAAAAATAATAAGAGTAAAGAAATGAATAATAAAATCCTTCCTTTCCTATAGCTTTTTGATTTCATAATTAAGCATCTCATCTAATTTAAGAATTATTATGTTTAATTTCTTATTCCTAATTAAATGTTACCTAAGATACAATTATTTATAACTTAATTCATTAAAATTTCTATTTATATCAAATATTTGTTGAAATAACTAATTGATAGTATTTAAAATATATAAATTAAAATGCCTCAGCTATAATTGTCTGTTAAAGAATAAAGACAAGAAATTTAATTTATACTGGTAAAGTATTATTCTATTTAAGAGTCTAACTTTTTAAGGTAAAAGTTTTTAATTAGTAGGTTTCGTATTTTCATCTACCGATGTATCAACTATTTTATCTAGTTCTGCCTTTTTTTCTAATGATTTGGTAATCAATTCTTCAGAGTCTATCTTTGTTTCGATCGATTTTGCTGGTACTTCAACCTTTTCTATAATTTTAGGCAGTTTTGACTCACCAGGTTTAAGTTTTAACAATTTAGAGGTTTCAGCTAATTCACGATTATAGGACTTTTCAAATGCTATTTCTCTTGGCATAATTATTACGTCAGGTTCTTTTGTCTTCCTTAAAGTTCGCTTGAATTTTCTAACTTTTCTAACAGGTCTTGGATACTTTAAAAATCTTTGATAAGCAACAAGATATCCCCCAACACCTGCAGCAATTAGACTAGCAAGTACTAATAGTAATGTAAATACCCATGGTTCTGAAAAGATATCTCTAATAAAAACTGTATATGATATTTTTAAATATACCTCATCTATTGAAATTATTATATTTTGATCTAAAGAGAATTCGTCTGCTAGTAAAATTTGAATTGAGAGGGATATATTTACATCTTTTGAAATTAAAGTTGTAACATCGTATCCTCCTTCTTTTGCCTCCTGAAAACTGAGTGTAGCTGAACTTAATTTAATTGTTTCCGTGTGTAGATTATCATTAATTAAAATCCTAATTTCAGAATTCGGAGATGATAAAGCTGGCCATAACTGATCAACTTTATATTTAAATTCTAAATTAGCTCCAGTTATTTGAATATTATCTCCAGAAATATCATCACCAACTTGATTCCAGGATATGGCAGTAAAACGATCTATCTTTTTTTCATAAGTAAATGTTAAATTACAGGATTTAATCCATAATGCTTCCCAATCATCTTCATCCCAATTAAAGTTATCTTCGCACCATATTCTTATTCCTAAAGTTATCGTAAAGTGGCGATCATCCGTTCTTAAAACTGAAGTAAGGTATTCAATCAATTTGTCTTGATCCACGTTTGTCAGATTAGTTTCTAGCATGTAATCCCAGGGGCCTTCAAGATCATTCCCTAGATTCCGTGTTTGATTAAATGCAACCTCATAAACCTTTTCTTTTGATAAATCCGAAAATAAGACGTAAAATCTTACATAATCATGAGTAGCATAATCAGTAACAGTATCTCCTGGAACTTCTATTCCTCCGCTTCCTCCGCCACTTGCTTCAACTGTAGCATTTACAACCGTATTAAGTGATACAGATGAAATTATATAATCAGACATGTTAACTGGCATAGTAACATTTCTATCCCAATGTACAGAAGGAGATTGATC
>CAZBNW010000159.1:0-4765 GCA_964493385.1 uncultured archaeon
TCCAGGTATTGCCTCCGCGGTATCTCTACCCCCTTCAAGTGGAACAAGAGGATCATCTCCTCCATGGATTACAAGAGTAGGTACTGTTATTGATGCTAATGCTGGTTTGCGATTACCAGAGGCTATAACCGCTGATAATTGACGTCCAAAGCCTTGTCCATAAGCTGAGCGATCAAATGAATTACCAACCAATTTACGCGCCCTCTCTTCATCGAAAGGAAAACCAGAACCATGAATAATTCGCATACGGTTCACCCCATTCTCAATGATTGCCTCACGTTCTGTAGGTATAGGATTAACTAATACTTGCATTGCTTCTGGTTTTGGGCGGGGTAAATCGGGATTACCTGTAGAGCTCGAGATAGAAATAAGGGATAAGATACGTTTAGGGTGTCTATATGCTATAATCTGCGCAATCATGCCTCCCATGGATCTACCACAGATATGAGCTTTATCAACATTAAGAACATCTAAAAGTCCAACCGCATCATCAGCCATATCTTCTAAAGTATATGGTGCCTCAATTTTTTCCCCTTTTTGTACTGACATAAATAATTTCATTAAATCTGGTTCACCTACTTCTTCGAATTTGGTGGATAACCCAACATCTCGATTATCAAATCGGATAACATAAAATCCACGTTCTACAAGTTTTTCGCAAAATTCCTCGTCCCAATTGATCATCTGTGCACCAAGTCCCATTATTAATAATAAGGGTTTTGATGAAGGCTCTCCAAATGTTTCATACTCAATTTCAATATCATTTACTTTTGCCTTAGGCATTGTTTTTTCCTCATAATATAAGTTATTTTATTATTTAAAAAAATGGAGAAGGATTAAAAAAAGTATTAATTTATATTTTAATCTGTATGAGCTGAAATAATCAGGTCAGCAAATAGCTTCATATCATTTAATAACATATTTAATTTATCTTGTGAGTCTCTATCCAGTTCTCCAGATTTCATAACAAGCACAGAAATGATGTATTTAAAAATATGTAGCTCAATTTCCTTCCCATCCCCATCTCTCCCTCCAAACCTCGCCGAATCTGCCATAAAAATGTTCTCCCGAACTGTATTACATGCATTAATGAAATCTCTTAAATCTCCTCGTAATGTTAAACCACTACTGACACCTTGGACATTATGAACTATGACATTACCCGAAATGTCAGCGATAATTACTTTAGCTTTAATCTCATCTAGGTGTTTTTCTGCTTTTTCTACATGAGCTTTTAATTCGGCATATTCTGAAATTAAAATATCTCTGAAAACTTTTGCTAATTTGTCTTCCTCATAAATGCTTGTAAGCATATAATCAAAATCATAGTCTTTAAATATATCTAAGAAGACATCTTTTGCATTTTTCACATTGGTGTCGAGGAGTTCCTTCTGATAATCTTCCAGGATTAGATTATTAATTATCTAATCTTTCTGTATCATATTTATGAAGGAACAAGAAGATCTTGGGTCTTTCATTATTCTTACGATAAAGATCTAACAGTTTTAAAAAGTATTCTTTTGCATCATTAAATACTTTAGGGTCATGTAAATCTACGATGGGAATAAGAACATCAGTTCCCCTAAATATTTCTGGTTTTTCTAAGTATTCTTTAATAAATTGATCTTGTCCGCCAAAATCAAAGATTCCGACCTGTAAACCGAGGAATGGATGTCTTCTCGTTTCATAAAGAATCGTTGGTGCTAAACCTTTGGTGTCTTCTGGAGATTTTGCTGCAAAAGCAACTGAATATACGCTTGTTTTACCACATCCACTTAGTCCAACTAAACTAATTTTCATTTTTTATTTTCCTTTTTTTTAATGGTTTTTATAATAATTTATTTCATTTAACTTTTTTAATAAAATTTAATTTAGATTTTTATTCCTTTGGTGCGATTTTGAACGTTCGAGAGAAAATTTTACCATGTGCTTCTGTGGAGGCTTCAACTAAAATACTTGTTTTAAGAGGTTGACCATCCCCAATATCTAAAGGATACCCAATTTCAATGGTTTCGAATGGAAATAACTCCCTAATAGTTGTAATCCATGGTCTTTTCTCGAAAACTTCCTCTACTGTAACAATTCGGATTTTCATATCTTCTAAAACATGTCCAATTGTATTTGTTAACGACACGTTTAAAATCTTATCTTCCTCATTCAAATCCTTTTTAGCACTGAGGAACTTTCTTGTTCCAAGAGTAGGCTTAACAGTAACTTCTTCAACCTCAGGCTTTGTTACTATTCTTGGCTTTTCCTCCTTATCTGTTTCTCTTACTATATAGACTTTACGCTTTTGTACGGTATACTGTGCGACTTTTTTTAGCTTTGCTAAAAATAATACTGCATTTAGATTGATGGCATTAAAAGGTTCTATCTTAAGATAACCTTTTTTAGCAGCATCTTCCATAATTTCGGTACCAATGCCAGTTCTAGCAAATACTGTATTCTTATTTGCCCCGCTACCTACTGAACCTACAGAGATATCTGCATTTTCTGCGGTCAGATCAGTACAGAAATTACAACTTGATGATTTAAATTTATCAAGCTGTTTTATTGTATAAGATTTTATTGGCTCTCCTTGTGGATCGTAATATAAATGGAATTTACCCTTATTAATATCCATTTTTTGTACTTTTGATAAATCTATACCATCCTTTTTGAAAAAGGGGTAAAGTGCTTCTGGAGCAAATGAGTCCATACAGAATAATCCAATAGTAAGGACATGAGCGCGCATAAAATATTTAAGCATTCCAGCTGGAGAATTCATCATTTTGGCAATAGCATCTATATTGCAAGGGGTTCCAACGAAAACCAATGACCTGTATTCCCCCCGGATAGCATCCATCAACGCTTCTACTGTCTGTGAATGGCTATAAATAGAACCTGAAGCTTTTATGGCATCCTCCTTACTTGTAATGATTTGAGCTACAGGATACCAAGGTTTATTTGGATCCCTCATAGTTACAACCGCAGCATCGATTAAATGTTCTTCAAATAAATAACAAAGAAGTGAAGTCACAGTCCCTCCATCTTGACCCCCGATTACTTCTGGGATATTTGTATTTGCAACATAGCCAGTTTTGAATTCCCCCATAAGTCGAATAGGATCGGTGATTGTTCGAGGACATTGATTATAACATATACCACAACCTGTGCATTTACCTATTAACTTGGGTTGTCCTGCTATATCATCCCATTCTAGCACAGGACATACTGCAGCGCAAGTTCCGCATTCAGTACAAATCCCCGTTCTAATAATTTCTTTTGTGAGTAATCCATAGCTATCGCGACCGCCTTCTAACTTCTTCTGAATATACTCAAATGAATAATCATATTGAGTTTCAGTTTTTTCCGTATTATTCTCGCTCATAATATTCTACAGCAATTTCTATATATTATTAAAATAAAGATAGTAAGCTCATTAAAATAAAATGGATTTTTTAAAAAAAATATTATTAAATTGGGGAAAAACAAACTGAATCTTTTTGAAAAATAAGTCAATAAATTTAAACCAAAATTAATAACAAATGCACTAGGTATTTTCTAATTCAAGCCTTTCTTCAATTTTCTTAATCGCATTTGAGGCGTAAATTCGTACAACTCTATGGAAATCATTAACCCTTTTAAGCAATGCGGTTAAAGCTTGCTCTCCTCCATAGGTTTCTAATATCTTTATTAAACTAAGTTTTACTTTAAAATTTTCACTTTCTTTTGTTCGCAAATGATCCATGAGAATTGCCATATTTTTATTTAACAGTCTTGTTATATCTTGCTTTTCATCTTTTACTTTATACCAATTTCTCTGAAATATATTATAAATAGCATCAACAGCAACTTTTTTTATAAGCCAATAGGAATTTTCATCATCTAAGATTTTGAGTAAAAATTCTAAGGATTCAATATTACCGATTTTTCCTAAAGCTATAATTGTATTTTTTCTAACATCTACATTCCTGACTTTCAATAAATCTATTAATGGGCTTACAGATTCTTCCTTACCTATTTCACCTAAAATAAAGGCGATACTTTCTCTGATAGTATTATTATCTTTGGTTAAAGATGAATATAAATAATCGTAGGAGGCATCTTTATTATTTGTATAAATCTTTTTTATCGCATCTAAAATATAGAGCTTCATGTCTAAATCTGTATATTCAAAACTTACATCCTCAATATCTAAGACATCCAAAAGCTCTGGTACTGCCGATAAATGTCCAATCTCTCCCAAAGCTTCAATTGCAGCTATGCTCACTTCATTATAAATATTATCCAAATTAGTAATTAAAAAATCTACAGCATCCTTAAGTTTTAATCTTCCAGATAACATAACAGCATTTTTCTTAACAATAAAATCATCAATTAATAATAATTTGATGATATCTTCTTCGATCTCCCTCCCTAATAATTTTAGAATGGTGATAACAGAATCCATTAAACTGGAATCTTCTTCTTTTAAGATCTGGGTGATAACACCCAATATGATATCTTTATTTTGAATTAAATTAGCTAAAATTTCAGGATATTTTACTTTAATATAACTAATATCTTCAAAAGAAACATTTATACTCGATACTTCATATCCAATTAATTTTATTAATTCAGCTTTATGATCATTTGAAAATTTTTTATTTTTTAGTGAATCTAATAACAACCCTATTAGTTTTTCAGGCTGTAAACTTAATAATTGAATTGACGCATATTCTTTAATTGAGTTATATTTACTGTTTAATTCATTTATAAAAAGTCTTATCTCAGGTTCTTCAAA
>CAZBNW010000160.1:0-4727 GCA_964493385.1 uncultured archaeon
AAATAATAATTTTACGGAAGTTCTTAAAATCTCTTATCTTCTTTTTATCATTATTTATTTATTCAAAAAAATATAGTTATGAGCAATTTTCCTTTTAAATTATTATTTGTAGCAAACATATAAAAATCTCATCTTTAGCTCAAATATAAAAAATATGAATCTATCTTATCTTTAAAAAATTAAAAACGATTTTTGGAGCAACTATGTCTGGTGAAAATGAGAAATATATTGTTTTGAAATTAGCGCTTTTGGGGGATGCAGCTGTCGGGAAAACATCCCTTATTGACATGTACACCCAACATCGATTTAAAGAAGATTACAAGCCTACTCTTGGCGTTAATATTGTGGTAAAAGAATTAGAAATTGAGAAAATAAATGCACAAATCCGATTGATTATCTGGGATATTGCTGGTCAAGATAAATATGATCTTTCACGAAAGATGTTCTTTCAAGGAGTAGTGGGGGCATTATTTGTTTATGATACTACCAGGCATGCGACATTTAAGAATATAGATTCTAAATGGCTGACCGATTTAAAAGAATATGGAGAACAAGAATTAGCTTATATTTTAATTGGAAACAAAATTGATTTACAAGATTCAAGAGTAGTTTCAATCGAGGAAGGAAAAGAGTTAGCTGAAAAAATAAATGCGAGTGATTTTGTTGAAACGAGCGCTAAATATGGAGATAATGTTGAAGATGCTTTTAAGAAATTAGTGGACACAGTTCTCGCAAATTTAGAGATTGGAATTTAATTTTTTTAATATATATACCTGAAAGATTTAAGGGGGTTTACTTGAAGAGTATTGAAACTAAAGTATCCAGAGTAATTGTTGGAAAAATAGAACCTGATGAAGATTTGATCGACTCAATCATTAAGATGGTAAATGAGTATGATATTAAATCTGGAGTTATCAATTGTATTGGAGCGTTAAAAAAAATCACGATTGGATATTTTGATATGGAATCTAAAAAATATTTAACTAAAACAATTGATGAGTATGTTGAATTAGTTTCATGTATGGGAAATATCTCCTTTAAAGACATAAAACCAATAATTCACTTACATGCTTCTATAGGAACAAGAGATTATAATATCATTGGAGGACACTTAATCCAACCAAGTATTGTCTCAATAACAGGTGAAGCTTACATCTTAGAAATTGATAGGAAGATAAAACGGATCAATAATCCTCAATTTAATCTATCATTATTAGCAATATAGAATAAAGGTAACTTAAAATGCCAGACATTAAAGAGAGGAAATGGGCTTTAAAGTTAACAGTATTAGGAGATCAAGCAGTAGGGAAAACTTCATTAATTAAAAAATATGTTACAGGGACTTTTGACCAGAATTATCATCCTACGTTAGGAGTTAATATCACAATTAAAGATATAGTTCTCAACGAGATTAATTCTGAGGTCGGTTTAATTCTGTGGGATATTGCAGGACAAGATAAATATGAATTAACACGTAAGATGTTCTTTCAGGGATGTTCCGGGTTACTTTTTGTTTATGATATGACACGCCATTCAAAATTTAAACAGATAAGATCAAAATGGCTTGAGGATTTCAAAAATTTCGGTAGACCAGATGGAGTATATATTTTGCTTGGCAATAAATCGGATTTGAAGGATTCAATTAAAGTGTCATCCAAGGAAGGAAAAATGTTATCTGAAGAGATTGAGGCGGCAGATTTCATTGAAACCAGCGCAAGATATAGCGAGAATGTTGAGAAAGCGTTTAGAAAATTAGTTTCACACGTATTAAGTAAAAGTGGTATTAAGATCGATTTAGATTAAGTGAATAAATACAATTTTAAGAACCAGATTATAAGATCAAACTGAAATGATTGGTGACTATAAAGGATTTGTAAAAAACAAAGTTATTGTAGCACTTCTCCAAGCGTATCATGATATCCTTGATTACGATGGAATGAAATCAATCCTAAGAGAAGCGGAAATGCTATATATAAAGGATATAAGAGATGAAGATCCCAATGACACATTAGACTTCTTTTCTTTTAAGAAAATCATTTCTGCTCAAAATTGCTTATTATATGATTCCTCCGACCTTCTTTTTGAAATTGGTAAAAAATTCTCTTTCTATTTATTTCCATTTGGAAAAAGTTTTGAAGAAATAATTGATGAAATTAATTCTTCTATTATTACAGATTGGAAGGTTAATATTCTAGAAAATAACCAAAATGAAATAACAGTTCAAGTTCATAGATGCATCTTTTGTTCTGAGATTGGAGTTCCTTGCGATTTATTTAAGGGATTCTTAATTCATTCATTACAAAAATCATTACCATCAGACCATAGAGTCATTTATGAAAGGGATGAAGAAGATATAAACAAACCAAATCACAATAGTTTTATTGCTAAATTGAAAATTGAAAAGTATTAAATACTCTTTTAACAAAAATTATATTGCTATTTTAGATTGAAGAAATCCATATATTTTTCATTAAAAAAAATTTCATATAAAAATTAGAAATAAAGTATTAAATATACATAAAACAAAATAATAAATTGCAGAATGACTATAGAAGAAGCTAATCTCGAACGAGAATTTGTATTCAAAGTCGCGATCTTAGGTGACAGCGCTGTAGGCAAAACCTCATTGATAAGTCAATTTGTAGAAGGATCATTTCAAGAGGATTATAAACCAACGCTAGGAGCAAATATAGTCCGCAAAGATGTAAATTTAAATAAAACAAGAGTGAGATTAATCATGTGGGATTTAGCTGGTCAGGAGAAATATCGTGTAGTTCGTAGTATGTATTTTCAGGGGTGCGAAGGGGCTTTACTAGTTTACGATGTTACTCGGTATAATACATTTGATAGTATAAATTCTAAATGGTTACGAGACTTCAAAAAATATGTAAAGAAAAAAGGAGTATACGTACTAATTGGAAATAAAACTGATTTAAAACATCAGAGAGCAATACCTACAGAAAGAGGAAGAGAATTAGCTACAAAAATCAAAGCTAGCCATTTTATTGAAACGAGTGCAAAACTCGGAGAAAATATTGAAGAAGCTTTTTCTCTTTTGGTGAATCAAATTTTAAGTAATCATGGGGTAAATATTTAAAAAATTTTTTTAGTATCAAAAAACTCTTTTTTGTATCATTATATTAACAAACAGACTTTTTAAACTAGTTAAATTAAGAGTATTTATCATGAAAGAAACTTCTCATAGAGTATCTAAAGCTCCAAAATCAGCTATTAGAGAGTTGTTTGATCTTGCCTTAGGTCGTTCAGATGTTATTAGTCTCGGAATTGGACAACCAGATTTTAGAACACCTGAACCAGCTATTAAAGGAAATATTAATGCCTTAAAAAAAAATATTACTATGTATGCCCCTACTAGAGGAGTTCCAGAGTTACTAGAATTGATAGAGAATAAACTGAGTAAAAGGAATAGGATCAATATTAATTGGAGAGACAATATCATTGTGACTAATGGAGCTAGTCAAGCAATTTCTTTAGCATTTGCGTCAATTTTTAACCCTGGAGATGAATTGATTATTTCTTCACCAAATTTTGTTTCCTACTTTTACTGTGCTTTATTTTTTGGTGTAAAAGTAATAGAAGTTGAGCGAAATAAAGATTTTAGCCCTAATATCGAAAGGATAAGAAATTCGATTACAAGTAAAACTAAGGCAATGTTGATCAATTCTCCGAATAATCCTACTGGTCATGCACTAAGTTTAACAGAATTGAAAGAAATTGTTGATATTATTATTGAAAATGATTTATATTTAATTACCGATGAGGTTTATGAAAACTATATTTACGATGGATTAAAACATGTAAGTCCAGCTTCTCTAAATGGTATGTTTGAACGAACAATTACCGTAAATGCAATGTCAAAATCTTTTTCTGCTACTGGATTTAGATTGGGTTATGCTGTTGCATCAAAAGAAATAATAGATTTAATGGAAAAATTTCATCAATATACAGTTGCAGGAACTAATCACGCTGCTCAATACGGTTTTATTGAAGCATTAAAAATGGATATTAAATTTTTTAATAAGATTTGGGAGAGTTTTAATAACCGGAGAAATTTCGTACATAATCGATTAAAAGAAATTGGTTTTGATGTTTTAAAGCCACTGGGAGCTTTTTATATAATGCCCTCAACAAAAAAATTTAATATAAGTGGGACCAAATTTTCACGAGATATAATGAAAGAACAAGCTGTAGCAATTGTACCAGGTGGTATTTTTGGATCTTTTTCACATCATATGATACGAATATCTTATGCTACAGAAATGGAGAAACTTAAAGAAGCGATGAATAGAATTGAAAATTTCGTTAGTAATTTTTAAATGGAGTAATTTTAAATTTACAAAATAATCAATTATTAAGTAAAAAGGATGTTTAAAGTATGATAAGAATTTTAATAAATGTGTGGTATCCTGTTGAAAAAAGTGAAGATGTGGGGAAAAAATATCTTGAAGTTGAGCAAACATTTCCATTCCCTCCTGTAATAAAACCAGCGATAGCATGGGAAACATGGGCAACAAAAAGTGGTTTAAAAGGATCAGGTATTTTTGAAGTAAAAACAGAGAATTTTGAAGAAGGAATTAATTATTTTGTTAGACGCTTGACTATGTACGCTGAGGCAATCGAGGGATATAAATTCGAAATAGCTGCTTCTGTATCAAGTAAAAAAGGAAGAGAAATGGTCGGTAAAGATTTATCAGAATTTTTAATTC
>CAZBNW010000161.1:0-4722 GCA_964493385.1 uncultured archaeon
ATATTTGTTTTAGAGATTGTTACCATGGATTTAATGTGATTCATAAAATCTTCATTTGTACATATATTCGTTAACTCTTTTTTTGCCAATTCTGCGGCATCATTTCGTTCTATAAAATCAAAAGGAGAAATAATGCCAGAAGAACTTTTTTTTTTCAATTCTTCAATGATCTTATCTATTTCTTGAGTGAACTCGTTTAGATTCTCGAAGTAATCAGATAAAGCTGCTGGAAGATTGGGATGTACTTTTTTTAAAGAATCCGAATATTTTAATATATTTTTCGAGAAATCTAATCTAATATTTAAAATTTCGCCGATTTTTTCTGACTCGTTAAGTAATTTAAACATTATGTCATAGAATTTAATCTCGTTTTTGTCCCTTTTGAGAGATTTAGTCAGATTACTTATCTTATCTGTTGTATCCCATTCTTCCATTTCTTGATATTCTTTAATTTTGTTTTGAGTTTCACTAATTTCTAAATTGAGCTGTTCTAGTTTCCAATTACTCAGATATGTATCTAATTTCATTATTTTCTTTTGATACTCTTGCTCATCAAGAATAATTCGAGTTTTATCAAACACTTCTGGTAAAGAGTCATATAAGTACTTTAATAACGAGATGTAAATCGTATGTTCTGTATTTGCAATAGGTCTTTCGTAAAACTCAATAGCACTCATATTATCACTTAGCTCTACTAAAGATTTAAAGAATTTTCTAAGAGTTAACATTTTTTTTTGAGCATCCATAGCTATTGAATACATTTCTTCAAAATATTTTTTATAGAATCTTCTTGCCAATTCAAGCTCATTTAAGAAATTATTTACAATCGGTATTAATTCTCCTGAAACACTTGGTTTTTTATATTCCTCACCGATATCCTTTAAACGCTCTTCCTCTCTAACAGAGATCATTTTTATAATAAGTTCTGGAAAATTCTTTGTAACAATATCATATGTCTTAATGAAAATTCTTTTCTTACTTAATACTGGGATAATTGTGTTTATTGTCATAGTTCTCTTTTGAATTGCTTTTAAATCTTCTTCAAGTATTCTGTTGATATGCTCATCAATTTTTTTTTTATTTTCTATATTTGAAATTTTTCTATCTTTTAATAATTGATTAAGCCGAATTCCTCTTATTTGTGCATTACGTCCTCCAAAAATTTCAACGAAGATGGTTCCAAGTATTCTAAAAGCTAAAGCTGCTGCCAATGCTTTATCCTTTTTCTCATCAACTAAAATCTGATTTGTCAACATATTTATTAATCTAAACATGAATGATCTTTCTTTTTCTCTAGGCATCTCGGCGATTTTGATTTGGTATTTCTCAATAATTTGATCCTCAGGAAATTTATTTTCCCATAAAAAGTCCAAGATACGATCTCCTTCCGCATTTGGAAGAATATCTAAATAACGTGGGATTATCTCAATTAACGCTTTCGCCCAATTTGAATGCTCTATTGCCAAAGGAATTTCTTCGTGATAATCAACCAATAAATCATGAATTAATCCTCCTTGTTCTAGAACTTTAGGACCACTATATCTCCCAAGTGTATGTATTAAAATCTCATCGAAATTAGGATCTGGAGAGAAAGGCATACGGACTTTAATTTTTTCCAGGAATGCGAGATATAAATCAAATAGTCCACGTACTTTATGATTCGATCTATTTATAATGAATTGATTTATTTCTGCTTTATTTAAATCGCCAATTTCGACTAAAGAATTGGCAAACATGATTGCTCCATTAAAAATTAATTCAACTATTTCTGGCTCATGATAGGAAGCTGTTTCTGAATATTTAAATAAATATTTTGCAAGATCCGACCCGAGATACTCTCTATGTTGCTCTGGAATTTGTTCAATTGCGTCCAATAGCTCCTCCATGAGCATTTGAATCATATCTTGTCCAAGAATAAGTGAATACTTTTTTTCTGCTCTTTTTAAAAAAGCTTCCACATCCGTAAATTGAACTCGCTTTTCCTCTTCTCCAAATAAATGAGTTAAAACATCTTCAAGATTTTTGCTAGATTCTAATAAATTATCTTCTTTAGCTTCTTCTATACAAACTTTGAATAGATCTAATAAAGATCCTAATTTATTCCTACTTCTTTTTCTTATTTCTTGATTAATTTGATTCCTATTTTTTCCACCCAAATCTGTTATTGAATTTGAAAATACTAAAACATTATTTAATATCTTTTCTAAAGTTTCATTAGACAACCCATCAAGATGTTGGGAAAATTTAAACAAATATTTCGACATTTCAGAACTCATATGATCTCGATGTATTTCATCGATTTGATCTAATGTTTCCTTAATTTTTTCTGAATAATATTGACATTTTTCTTCTCCTAGTCTTTCAGAAAAATTCTTTTCAGCTCGTTTTATAAATAATTCAATATCATTCAATTGGCTAATTTCCGGTTTCCCTCCAACCATATGCGTAACTAAATCTTCAAAAGTTTCGAATTTTTCTATAACTTCACCTTTTTTTGCCCTTTCAACGAAAGTATTTAATAAATCTGAAAGATTACGCATTTCATTATTGCTCCTATTAATCAACATTTGGTTTACTTGATTTCTATCCTTATTTATAAGACCTTTTAATGATTCTGCAAATATAAAAATATGATTAAGAACGCCTTCAGTAATTGCAGGAGATACATCTTCAATCTCTTGAGAGTAATTAAATAAAAATTTTGGTATTTCTGAGCCAATTACTCTTCTAAATTTGGCTGGAATTTCATTGGTAGCTTTTTTGATATTATTTAAAATATAAGTTGTTTTATCTTCTCCTAATTTTTCCTTAAAAGAACGTTCAGCCCTTTTCAAAAAAACTTCCATGATCTTATCACATCAAATTACAAAGAATCGAAAAAATTTGATATCAAATTGAAATCGATTCATTAAATCAATCAGATAATTAAATAACCTAGATGATCAATTTAAATTTATGTTTAAGAAAAAAGAAAAGTTAGTTTTAATAATTATTATGACTATTATCATGAGTTTTTCTGAAAGTTAATAGTCTCTCGAGCTGATTCTTTCCTACTCTATAGTTGAACTTTCCTTAAAATCTGAAATCTGCTCATTTTTAATAATAGGAGGATTAACGCACCAGATATAATGACCATCTTCAATTTTCATTTCATGTGGTAATTCAAATTCACATTCTTTTGTACGAGCATCTGAGCTACACCTTGGATTGAAAAAGCACCCAGGTGGAGGAGCTATTGGACTTGGAACCTCACCTTCAATAACGTAACTAATTTCCTGATTATATGGATCAATTTCGGTTTGTGAGGCGAGAAGAGCTTGCGTATAAGGATGAGTTGGATTCGAAAAAATTTGCTCTGTATCTCCAACCTCAACAAATTTACCGAGATACATGACATAAATCCGATCAGCAATATGGTTTACAACGGCTAAATTGTGTGTTATAAACATAAATCCGTAACCATATTTCTCTTGCAACTCTTTAAGAAGGTTAAGGATTTGGGCTTGTACAGACACATCTAGCGCTGATGTAGGTTCATCAAGGATAATTAATTCTGGATTGCAAGCAAGTGCTCTTGCTATAATAATCCTTTGCTTTTGCCCCCCAGAAAACTCGTGAGGATAACGATCCATATGTTCCCGTTTTAATGAAACCTGATCTAACAACTTCAATACATGTCTTCTAATTTGCATATTATTAGTGATACCAAGCAAATTCTTTAAGGGCTCTGCTATAATATCAACCACTTTCAAACGTGGATTTAACGACGCGTCAGGATCTTGAAAAACAATCTGAATTTTCTGCCTTAAATAACTTGAGTATTCGGGAGGGATTGGTTCATCATGAAACAATATTTCTCCACTTGTTTTGTCCACTAAACCCAGAATTGCGTTTGCGATGGTTGTTTTTCCACATCCACTTTCTCCAACTAAACCTAGTGTTTCACCCGTTTTAACCTCAAAAGAGACACCCGTGACTGCTTTAACAGCCCCAACTTGTCTTTTAAGCGTTCCTTTTAAGAGAGGGTAATACACATGGAGATCTTTAACCTTTAACAATTGTTTACCTTTTTCAAGAACATTTAGTTCTCTGAGTGTTTTATACGGTATGGTTTTATAAACAATTTGTTTTACTATAATTGTGATTATAATTGAACTTGCAAGAGAGATTATAACATTTTGAAATATATTACTAAAAAAGTTTTCTTCCTGTGAGGTAAAAGTGAACATTAAGTAAAAAATTCCTCCCATAATACCGATCATTGCTATTAAATTTCTATGTTTTATTAATTGAATTTTATCTCCCCAATATGCAACCAATACTGAAAGACCAAGAAGAAAGATGAACGAAAAAGTAAACGAGAATTTAGACCCATCCAATTTATTATTAATTGCATCGATTGGTGAAGTTTTTAAAAAAACATTTATGGTCTTTAAAGTCAAATTTAACATTAGGATTATAACAAATAAAATGATTTGGATAATAATTACAAAAAATATAGAATCTACAAGTTTTCTCTTATAAATTATCATAATAATAGGAATTCCTATAAAAGTATTTATACCTGTTATGAGAAGAGTAATTAACAAGTTCTCCCATGCAAGATAATAGAATAAAAACTCGAGAAGGAAAAATGGCAGGTACCATACAGAGTTTACAAACAAAGCTGGCATTAATGTTCCATCCCATCTTTTAACTCTGGCATACCATCTCATAATAAAA
>CAZBNW010000162.1:0-4567 GCA_964493385.1 uncultured archaeon
TTTAAAATTTTTAGAAAAGATTAATATTTTTAATACTAATATTAATATTGGAATTAATAGAACTTATTAAATCAGTTAGATGACATCTACTCTAGAGGAATTAAAAAAGACTGGAAAAGATAAGCTGCCTAAACATATCGGACTAATTATCGATGGAAATCGTCGGTGGGCAGCAAAGAGAAATTTAGATATTAATTTCGGTCATTTAGTTGGATATGAAAATCTAAAAAAAAGGCTATTTGATTTCTTTGACGCCCGTATCCATTATTTGAGTTTGTATATTTTATCGCTTGAAAATGTGAAAAAACGAAGTCAAGAAGAGCTTGAATATATTTATAAGATAGTGATTAAAGCAGTCGACAATGTTATAAATGAATCAATTGTAAAAGAAGAAAAAGTCAAATTCAATGTAATTGGTAGAGTTTCAATGTTACCAAACGAAGCAAGGAAAAAAATTGAAGAATTGATTGAATTTACAAAAGATCACGATCAAAATTTTATAAATCTCTGCATTATGTATGACGGCCATGAAGAAATTGTTGATGCAGTGAAGAAAATAATTAATGATGGCATTAAACCAGAAAATGTGAATCCGGATCTCATTAAAAAATATTTATATACAAAGAATTTCCCTTCATTAGATTATATTATTAGAACTGGAATGGAAGATGGAGCAAGAATTTCGGGATTCCTGTTATGGGATTCATCTTACGCAGAATTCAAATTTAGGAATGATCTGTGGCCTGATTATAATAAGGAAATGGTAATTGAGGATTTGTTGGATTACGTAAAAAGAAATAGACGATTGGGAGGATAAATCCTCTTTTTTTTTATAAATTGATCCCATAATGAAAAATGCATTAATAATTGTTAAACCTAAAAAATAATAAGATATTTTAATAGGTATTAGTCAAGTGAACAAAAAAATCATTTGAAATATGTCAAGCGCAGACAAAATCATCTCTTTAAATATTACAAAATTCCCGCAAAATCTATTAATTCCTAGTATAGATAATGAGATCACAATTCAAGCTATAAACTATTCGAGTAATCAAGAGGATTTTAAATTTGATTTTGAGGGAGAAAATTTAAATATTAAATTAGAACCAGAAAGTTTTAAGGACAATATTAAATTTGCCCCGGGAGAAACCAAAAATATTGTATTAAAATTAGACCCTACTGCTGATGGTTTTGGTAAATTAACTATTAATGTATATTGGCTTAAGATTGTAGAGTATACAGTTAAAGTACAAAAAGTGAGAGAAGTTACCCAAACTAGTAAAATCAAGGATATTTTTAAGAAACAAGCCTTTTCAATTAAAAAAACTGTTGAAATTTTTAACCCAGAAGATTTTATGATTAGCATGACTCAAGATGTAATAAAAACAGCAGAACAACAGTTAGAAAAATTGAGAGAGGAATATAAGTCATTACAATCTATAGGATCAGCGAATTCTGAGCTACGAGATAATATAGATAAATATATAAAAAATATTGCTAAAGGATATCTCTCAATAAATAATCCACTAAGAGCTTTAGAGTTAGCACTTATGCTATCTAATAAGAATGAACAAGTTAGTTTTTATAGTAATTTAGTCCGGGTTTATGCTTTAAAAAATCTTGATATGATGATTCAACTTGTTGCAAATTTACAAGATTTAGATATTCAACAAAGCTTATTTGAATTTATGGCTTTAGATCAAGTCTCAATTAATCCAGAACAAGCAATTAGAATTGGAAATCTAATTAAAAACCCTTCTATTAAAGAAAATCTTTTAATCAATATTTATGCTAAAATAATCGAATCAAATCCATTATTAGCTCTGAAAATGGTGGAATATATTGAAGACAGTATTCTGAAAGTTAAAGTCTTATTCAATATCGCAAAAAAATTCCACGAACAAGATGCTCGCAACGATTTAATTAATATTTTAAACTTAATTATTGAAATAACTATAAAATCATTTGATCAATATTCTACAAATAAAAAATCTAGGAAATTATCTTATAAAATGCTTAAGAATGCAATCTCTTCTCTCGCAGAAATTGAAAGCCCTGGGACAGCACATTCTATTATTGAACGTATACCTATTCAAGAGCTTAAAGAAAAAATAAGCAAGGATCTTTTTGATATAATTTATGTAATGGTTGATGAAATCAGAACAAAAGTAGAAGCCACATCAGTTTTCTCTCAATATTTCTTATTAAATACATATGTTTCTACTGTGAATATTGATATTAAGAATTTTAGTCTGACTGGTGGAAATGTAAGTAGTAATGTCCTTACGAATGATTTCAATTTTAATATTGCGTTTTTATCCTTGTTTAGTTTTGATTTTAGTATTTTTCCAATACTAGATCGTGTATACAACGATTTAAAATACTCATCAAATAAATCAATCGCATATTACATTTTTCCATCTAAAGAAAAATATAATGAAAAGGAATTAAGGACACTTAAAAGCTCCTTAAAGCAATTTTTAAAAAATCTTGAAAGTACTCCTAAAAATGTTTTAATTTTCAATTTAGACTTCATTCCATATTTAGGAAAACCAACAGTTATTATATCGTCTGAAACTGAGTTAAAAGATTCCTTTTACTCAAAGATTAAAAAAATTGGAGAAGCTATCAATATGATTATTGATAACTCATTTTTCAAAGGTGGCAAAATCTATGATGAGCTGGCACAAATATTTCCTACCAATAAATCTAAGATCATCAATTTGGTCCTGTCTTACGAATTTATTAACGATTATAATATTTTTAAATCTTTTATCCAATCTTTACTCTAAAATGAATTTATAAACTATAACTATAAAATTAAAATTTTTTATATATATTGTAAAAGATAAAAAGATATCTTTGAATTATAAAATAGTGTGAAGCAATAAAAAGGGAAAGCTTTTATGGCAAAAGACAAAAAAAAGAAGCAAAAAAAGGAGAAAAAGAAGAAAAAGAAAGCAGATCAAAGAGGTGATACTTTTTCACAATTATACGCTAAAAAAGGTAAGGTGGCAGTACCAAGTGTTTCATTAGGAAAAAGTATTGATAGATCGAGGGATAAATTATTTCTCGGGACAGATTATAGGGAAGTGTATATTCCCGAAAGACCTTGGGCAGAAATGCTGGCTGATACTGAACATTGGACTCCTTTACCGTTTACACATGGTATCGAAATGGAATTAATCATAGCAGATGATAATGGGGCCTATCCTCCCGGAGAAGAGATGGTTTTCCGGATGAAAGAAATTGTAAAGGACGCCATCAAAATTATGGATCAAATTCTTTACGATGGGAGAGATGATTTTCTACCTGTTCCTGATTATATTAAACAAAAAGTCTTAGCTAGACCTTGGGGCCGAGATGATCTAGAAAAGGGGTATGCTATGGATTTGCGATATGCCCTAGGAGAAAATTTTGTTGATATTGATTCTTTTGCTAGAGATGGAAATGTAACGGCAATTACTTATATATTGGAGCTTGTAACACCACCATGCGTTTATGTTGAAGAATTAGCATATTGGTCAAGCACTCTATTCTTATTAGCAAAAGCTACTTTACCAAAAGATTTACATATAATCGCATCTGCCATAAATCCTGCTACCAAGGAATATATGCGCGGGGTCTCCCAGGCCGACCACAGTCACATCGGAACCTTCCATTCAGAATTAGAGAAAGTTCAAGCTTATTGTATGATTCGAAATTTTATCCCTCATCTTATTTCCCTTACATGTAATTCACCAATTTTAAATAACAAACCAACAGATGTAGTGAAAGTCGTTCGTAGGCGCATAACGGCACCAAACTGTACTAGATCTTTACGATTAAAGTATAACACTACTATGTTAAGTGGAAATGACCCAAAACATTATATCCCCTATTTAACTGATCTTAGTGAGAATTCCGTGAATTATTTCCTTCAGATTGTGCAGAAGGCAAGCCTAGAGGATGGTAGATTCCAAGATGTCTTCCCAGTAACAGATTGGGGAACGATCGAAGTCAGAATTAGTGATGCCCAGATATCTATCTGTCGGAGAATAGGAGTTGGGATGCTGATTCAAGCGATGTGCTATAAAGCAAGAAAATTACTAGAAAAGGGAGTATGGGTACCCGATGCAGGTAGTGAAACAATTGCTATAAACCGAGAGGGGGCAATTGAGAGGGGTTTGATTTCTTTATTCCGGCCTCAGAATATTACACGGGAAAAACTTGCACAATATGATCCTGAATTCGCAGCACAATATTTAGGACCTGAAAATCATCCAGTAAGGTATATGATGCAGGCAGTTCAGAGAATGTTTTTCTACTTAAAGGACGAATTGAAAGAGTTAGGCTTTTTATATTCTCCATTTATGAAGCCATTATTACAATCTGTTTTTGGAAGTGTTTCTTATGCTGAACCACCAATAACAGAAGCAGAGTATCAACTTTCCCTTTACGATTTCAAATTAAAAAATGGAGAGGATCCAAGCATATTATATGATTTAATTTATTTTACCATCCAATATTGCCAGGATCCATTAAATAATCCACTTACAGGGATTTTAACTCTTCCAAAAGAAATGAG
>CAZBNW010000163.1:0-4404 GCA_964493385.1 uncultured archaeon
TTTGGATAAATCATGTCAGTGAGGATACTTCAAAAGAAAATTTATATGAAATTCAACCTGAAAGGATGCATGATATAAAAGAAATAAACGAGATTGATCAATTTTTATTAGATATCAAACAAATCAATGATTCAGTTAATGTATATCGATTAGATACAAATACACCGAAATTAATTGAGAAATACTTGGAGAATAAAGATGTTATTCCTTCCGAAAAATTTACAATTGATTTAATGGAATGGCTTAGAACTAACATTAAGGAACCTGATGAATTAAAAAAACTTTATATCTCACATAAAATATTTTATGAAACTAAAAGATATAATGATGCATTAAGATGTTTAGAAAGAATATATCGCATAGCAGATGAATCTGAGGATGATTTATGGAAAGCAGTTGCTTTATTGAATATGGGTATAATAAATCGAGATCAAACAAATTATGATAAAGCTTTAGAATGGCTCAAAAAATCCCTTCAAGTACAATTTAAAATGAAGAATATTGAGCAACAAGTTGCCGTGTTTAAAAATATAGGATTGGTTTATAGCAACTTGAATAATTCTGAGGAAGCTCTAAAATATTTAACACAAGCTTTAAAAGCAAATGAAAAAGTTAAAAATTTTCAAGTAAAATCAGAAATTCTTAACAATATTGGTCTAATTTATCAAAATCAAGGAAATTTTACGGAGGCATTAAAAAATTATGAATCCGCAATTAAGATCAATGAAAAGTTAGTTAATTTAAATGAAAAAGCAGTTAATCTAAAAAGTATAGGTAAAGTTTATTATTCAAAAGAAAATTATGAAGAGGCATTAAATTATTTAGAAGAAGCTTTCATGATTAATGATAATTTAGAAAATCTGAAAGAAAAAGCGGATATACTTAATTTAATAGGTTATATATATCATCTAAAGGATGACTCCTTATTAGGATTAGAAAAATGCAATGAAGCTCTGAATATCTTCGATAGATTGCAAAATGTTGAAGGTAAAATGGATTCTCTTAGAAATCTCGGGATTATATATAGAGATCAATGGAATTATTCAAAAGCTTTAGATCATTTTGAAGATGCTTTTCAGATTGCTGAAGAATATGGAAAAATTGAAATAAAAGCAGAGTTATCAAATCAGATTGGTCTTATCTTTCAAAGTCAGGATAAATTTTCTGATGCTTTACAATGGTTTGAAGATTCATTAGGAATTTTTGAAGATTTAGGCGATCTTAATGGAGAAGTTAAGGTCTTAAAAAATATTGGCCTAATTTATAAAGATCAAAGAAACTTCTCTAAAGCTTTAAGTACTTTCGATAAAGCATTAAAAATCTTTGAGGATTTAGAGGATAGAAATAGCAAAGCAGATTATCTTAATGTGGTGGGCTTAATTCACTTGGAACAACGAAAATTTACGGAAACATTAAGGAACTTTCAGCAAGCTTTAAATATTTACACTGAGTTAAATAACCGCGAAGGAAATGCTGATACATTAAAAAATCTCGGATACTTCTATCAAGAACAAGCAAATTTTCCTGATTCTTTAAATAGGTATAAAGATGCTTTGGATATATTCGAAGATTTAGGATTAGAAGAGAAAAAAGCTGAAATCCTTAATAAAATTGGAAGTATATATCAGGATCAAGGAAATTATTCTGAGGCTGCAAAATTGTTTGAAAAAACACTTGAGATTTATAATAATGCAAAAAATTTAGAAGGCAGAATCGATACACTTCATAATATTGGATTAAATTATCATTATCAAGGAGATGATATTAATGCTTTGGAAAATTTAGAGGATGCGGTTAAAACCTGTGAACAAATAGGTAATTTACAGAAGAAAGCTAATTGTCTAATCTTTGTTGGAAGTATTTATAAAGATCAATGGAATTTCTTAGAATCTTTAAGAAGATTTGAGGAAGCCCTATTGATTGTAGAACAATTGGATAACTTCGAAATACAACTTGAAATCCTTAATATTATAGGAAAAATTTATCAAACTCAGAAACATTACCCAGAAGCTATCAGAAGATTTCAAGATGCTCTTTATGTAGCAGAACAGATTGGAAATCTGGAAATAAAAGCAGATGTTTTAAATAGCATTGGTGATATTTATTATGATGAAGAATCTTATTCAGAAGCTCAAAAATGGTTCGAAGATGCTTTAAAGATAGATGAACAATTAGCAAATTTAAAAGGAAAATCAGTTCGTTTAACTAATATTGGTAATATTTATTTAATTCGAAAAAATTATCCTGAGGTCTTGCAAAGATATAGAGAATCTCTTGAAATCGAAGAACAATTAGGAAATTTATCTAGAAAAGCTACAATATTAAGAAACATTGGAATGATTTATTACGATCAAACCCATTATTCCGAAGCTTTGAAATGGTTTGAAGAGTCATATACGATTTTTTCTGAAATAGAAAATCTTGAAGGTGTAACGGACTGTTTTAATAGTATAGGATTAGTTTATAAAGACTTGGAAAACTTTAAAGAAGCCCTTAAATGGTATCAAGAAGCACTTGAAACTGCTGATAAGATATATGATTATGACAGAAAAGCTAATTTACTTAATGAAATTGGCTTGATATATTTTCAGAGGGGCATATATAAAGATGCGCTTAAACGATTTAAACTAGCTCTAGAAATTTTTGATGAAACAGGAAACCTTATTGGAAAAACATTTAGTTTAAATAAAATTGGTCTGATATATCAAGATCAAGGGAATTATAATGAAGCCTTAAATTGGTATGATAGAGCAATAAAATTCTATAAAGTATTAGAAGATTCAAAAGAAAAAGCAGAAAATTTATATAACACAGCTCTTATCTATCGAGATCAAGGTGAATATCTTGATGCGTTGAAAAATTTTGAAGCTGCACTAAAAATTGATGAAAAATTTAATAATTTAGAAAGAAAAGCAAAAAGCCTGAATCATATTGGTTTAATTTATTTAGACGAAGGAAATTATCCTGTGGCATTAAAAAGGTTTGAAGATGCAATAAAAATTGCTGAACAAATAAATAACAATGAGATGAAAGCTAAATATTTAAACAATTTGACATTAGTTCATCTAAATCAAGGAGATTATACCAAAGCATGGAAGAATAGTAACAACGCTCTTGCAATTTTTAAGGAACTTCAAAATTATGAAGGTATGGCTGATACAAACTATAAAATGGGATTGATATATTTAGATCAAAAGAGTTATTCGGAAGCATTAAACCGACATGAAGAGGCACTTCGAATACTATCTGAAAATCGCTTAACTAAAATACCATTAGCTAAAGTATTAAAGAGCAATATAAAAACCATTAAAAGCAATACTAAATAATAAATTCCTTTCAATATTTCATTATTATAAAAAAAATTGATTTTAATTAGAAATTAAGGACGATTTTGAGCCATATAACTTCTTATATAGCGCTCAACTTCACTAGCTGGTTTAATAATACCAAAATGGCCTTCACATAAAATATCAGCCTTTAATTCTAATAATTTTTGCATCGATTTTTGATAATCAACCAGATTAGAGCCAAAACTCGCCATAAAGGGACCATGAATATCTTGACCAAATAAGACCTTAGTGCCTTCAATTTCAATAAAAATAGAGATTGAGCCGGGAGTATGACCAGGAGTATGAATGCACTGAAATTCTATATCTCCAAATCTTAAAATTTCAGTGTCAGCTTGAAAATGCTTTTCTAGCTTAATTGGTCTATATTTCACTCCATACCAAGAAGCGGCTGTTTTTTTATTATGACCCTTTTCTTCAATAGCGTTGGCATCTAATTCATGCGCATAGAATTTTACTTTAGTATTATACTCCTTGAGTTCAAAACAAGCTGCAATATGATCAATATGGAAGTGGGTTAAAATACAATGTTTTATATCCATAGGATCTAAGTTAAAATTTCGAATGTTCTTTATCATATTAAAACTCATTCCACAGTCAATTAATACAAGGCCATCATCACTTTTTGTATCAACCATGAACACAGAACAGCCTGAATCGCCAACATGATATATATTTTTAAAAATTGTTTTCAATTTTTTCCATCTACTTTTGATTTAGATAATAAATTAAATAAGAATTAAAAAAGAAAATATAATTATAATTAGACATTCCTTAAGTAGATTTTTCTATATAATAATATTGTTATAACAGCAGCGAATCCAGAAGAAAAGAGGGCATCAGAGCAATAATGAGCCCCTACAATAACTCTGGACATGGCAACAAACATCCCCCAACCTATTATTCCTATAACTAATATTAACTTTAATGGAAATTTGATTTCTTTATTTTTAACACTTATAAGAAGAGGTAAAAACATCCACCCCATTGCTGCATGACCACTAGGGAAACTAAAATTGCCAGTAATCCCAAGTGGAATAAACCATGGTGTAAAGTT
>CAZBNW010000164.1:0-4360 GCA_964493385.1 uncultured archaeon
AATAAATCATTTTCTCGACCTTCTAAATCAAAAATATCTAATAATTCGTCAATACGGGTGGAGATGACCTCTTTCGGCAAATAATATAATTCACCTACAAATTCAAGGAATTCTTTTGCTGTGAGCTTTTGGTATAAACCAGGTGATTCGGGTAAAAACCCACAGTTGATTTTCACTTGTTTACTTTGAGTGATGATATCATATCCCACAACCTCCGCAGTCCCAGCGGTAGGAGAAATTATTGCGTTTAACATTCTTAATGTAGTGGTTTTACCTGCTCCATTAGGTCCCAATAATCCATATGTAATCCCATAAGGGATGTTTAAATTTAAATTATTTACAGCCACAAGATTACCAAATTTTTTGGTAAGGTCTTTAGTTTTTATAGCATAAGTGTCAGAAATTATTATTCACATCCATTTGTTATAATAAGTTCTTTTGTTAAATTTTTCTAATCAATTAAATTTTGCTTAATTAAAAAGCGATCTTAATTAAATTATAAATAAAATCAAGAGTCCGATTTTTATTACCTAATTATTTATGGCCTCTACCATCATTATTATTGGATAAAAAAGGAATAACTCTAATTTCTTTAGTAAAATAAAATTTTATAATTGCTAAAACTTATTCATAATTACCTTGGATAATAACATTAAGAAAGGCCTAATTACTGGTTTTATAGGAGTTGTTTTTGTAGGGTTACAACCAATAGTTGCAATTTTAAGACCAATAGCTATTGATGCATATCTCTCAGGAGCTATGACTTGTCTCGTTGAAACTATGATTTTTTTTCCGTTAATGTTAATTGAATTAAAAATGATGAATTTAAATAATCAAAAAAAGGATATTCAGGGAAATGATAATAACAGAGTTCATTTTTTAAGAGGATGGAAAAACAATCTATGGTTATTAATTGGTATTGGTTTACTCTTTGGCTTAAATCAAATTTTTTTCTTTGTAGGATATGATATGGCACGTGCTATTAACGGATCTTTAACGCAGAAAAGCACAGTCTTTTTTTCTTTATTTCTAGGGTATTTAATTTTAAAAGAAAGAATAACAAAACTACAAATCATTTTTTCATTTGTTTTATTCTTCGGGTTAGCAATAAGTATTACTCAATTTTTTACTTTGTTAGAGGTAAATCTCACAATTTTGATTGGAGTAGGAATCCTGCTTTTAATTAGTTTTTTATGGATAGTCGGGCATACATTAACGAAGCCAGTTTTTAGCAGAAATGAGGCAACACCTATACAAATAGTATTCATTAGAAATATCATATCTGGTGTGTTTTTAATAACAACTTACTTTATTTTTTTCCCTATAGATTTAAAAATATTCCAAGATCCTGTTAATATTTTGTTTTTTTTTGTAATGGGAACTGTTTATGGGGCGGGATTAGTATGTTGATATAAAACCTTATCATATTTAGATGTGTCAAAAGCCACTACGGTATTTGCTCCAACCCCTATATCTTCTGCTATATTTGCGACCATTATTCTTGGAGAGCACTTTACAATCGCCCATATGGTAGGGACAATAATTATAATAATTTCCATAATAATAATTGTTAATCAGAAAAAAAAATAAAAAACCATTGACTTCTAATTTACCAAAAGTATTATATATATCTATATATATTAATATAATATGAATTATTTATAGAAAAGAAGTCATTTCTCCTTATTAGAGATTGATTCATAACATTTAAATATAAAATTATATTTAAGTATATAAAGAAATATATAATTATTTTCAACAAAATTTATGTTAAACAATCAATTTTAATGAATAAATATGTCTGATCGTAAAATAATTGTTGTTAATGGTTTAAAAAAATTTTTTGGTGAAGTTAAAGCAGTAAATGGTATTTCTTTTAACGTTCACCAAGGTGAGGTTTTCGGGCTTTTAGGTCCTAACGGTGCAGGAAAAACCACTACTATAAAGCTTCTATTAGGTCTCCTTGAACCTAATGAAGGAGAAATGAGTGTTTTTGGAATGAATCCAGAAAGAGATGAAGTTGAAATTAAACGTCGAGTAGGTTACGTTTCAGAAGAACCATTAATTTTTAAATCACTTACACCTAAAGATTTATTTAATTTTATAGCATCTGTCCGTAGATTAGATGAAGCAAAAGCTACTGAACTTGCAAGAGAATATATGGAGAGTTTGGATGCAATTGAATACTACGATCAATTAATCGCAACTTTATCACATGGTAATAAACAGAAATTGCAAATTGTTGCAGCGATCCTCCATGAACCAGATTTACTTATTTTAGACGAACCAATTGCTGGTCTTGATGCGAAATCTGTCCGTGTTGTTAAATCTATACTAGAGCTTCATACTCATAGAGGCGGTTCTGTCCTTTTCTCAACACATATTATGGAGATTGCTCAAGAATTATGTGATAGAATAGGGATCATCCACAATGGAAAAATGGTTGGAATTGGAACATTAGAAGAACTCCGCCAGCAAGCTGATAAATTGGGAGCAACTTTAGAGGATGTATTCTTAAGATTAACAGAACAAGACATTTCTGTTAACGAGATTGTTAAGAAATTGCGAAAATCGTTTAAAATGAGAAATTATCAGTGATTTGAAGATGGAAGAAGAAAAGCTAAAGTACTACAAGCTTGCGCGTTATCCGGTTTATGAAGTTTTAATGGACGGACAGATTGCTAGCGCTGGCGCTCATCAAGCAAAATTGCTTGAGAAATTTAAAAAAAACAAGAAATTTATTAAACATCAATATTTAGCCCTCAAATTCGTTTTCGCGTTTCTTTTTATAGTTTTACCTATATTTCCTTTATTTATTTTTTTACAAAGTGCAGATTATATAAATCAGGGTGCACACACAATAAATACAGTTTTTTTTGTCTCTTCACTCTCTCTGATGATTTTTTTTGGGATGACAATACTGTATATGTTAATGCTTGGTATGATTTCAACTAGTTCCTTTATGTCTGGTAATGCTTTCAAGTGGCTGCAAACTCTTCCTTTTTCTAAAACGAGCTTGAAAAAATTAGGTTTAATGACAATTTTTCGCAATTTAGATATCCCATTAATTATACTCATTAGTGGATTTCCTATAATTACGCTTATCGCTACACAGGACATACTTACATTTTTAGTATCTATACCTGTATCAATAGTGAGTGTCGTTTTTAGCTTTAGCATTCTTGTTATGGTTGGAGAAAAGATGAGTTATCTTTTTTCAGAATCAAAAGCAAAGTCAAAAAGAGCAACTCTAGTTAGAACCATAACTATGGTAGGATACTTTATTATAACGTTTTCTACTGGATTTATTTTTAGTTTGGGAATAAATGCAGTTGAGGGTCTTTTTGACATTTATATTTCAACTGAACCCCCCTTTGTTTTGATAATGATTTTAAGTTTAATACCTTTCCTTTTTGCCCCTGCTTTTTTGGTATCATTGACAACAATTCAATTTCAAATAAATCCCATTTTAATACTTACTACACTCACAGGTTTTGTGTTAACTATTGTAGTTACGTGGGCGTTATTTAGAACAGCTCAACGAGCTTTGCACAGTGCGATTTCAACCGAAATAAAAACAGAAAAAGTACAAGAAAGGGAAATCAAATTCGAAGTAATATCTACATCACCAATTAAAGCATATATACGTAAGGATTCAGTTTCATCAACTAGGGATATCCAATCTTTTATGTTTGTATTTTTCCCTATTTTTTATCCATTGATAATGATTTTTTCAATGATAGGACTGTTTAATCAGTTAACTTTTTCGACAGAGGTTATACTGATTCTTTGGTCAATTCTTCTTCTTTTCTATTTAATCATTCCAATAATGCTAGTCGTAGGTTTTTTTAATATTGAGGAATCAGGTAGCTCAACAACGGCATCATTACCAATAATTCCACGAGATCAAGCAAAAGCTAAATTAATATTAATGTTGTCAATTCAAGGATTATCTTTGATTCTAACATCGATAATTCTTACATTTTTAATAAATTCCTTTATGGTAATAGTACTGCTGCTAATAACACTACCGATTGCGTGGACATTTTTGCTACTTATGTTTATACTGAAAATTAAATTCTTTGGACAAATGAAATATAAGTACGTTATTGAGGATTTGAATAAGAGAAATAAACCTTTAAAATGGACTATAATGATCTTATCTGATTTCGGGCTTTACTTTGTAATTGTGATAACGGGAGGTATTTTATTCTTATCTTTTGGCATCATTATAGCATTAATAGTTTTAGGAGTAATTGGACTTCTTGGATTATCAATAATGGTTTTTATTTTTGTCAGGATGTTTCCAAAAGAAGAGAAGATGAGAGATTATAAAACCGGAGGTTTCTTAAGAGAACAT
>CAZBNW010000165.1:0-4284 GCA_964493385.1 uncultured archaeon
AAAACGGGGGAAAATGTGGAAGGCGCTTTCTTAAATCTAACAAATAGAATGCTAAAAAATGTAGGTTATAAGTAAAATTTCCTATTTATCGACGAATTTTAATATTGCAAATGATAAAAGATTAGTATAAAATTTTGATAAATTTCTTTTAATCATCTCATTTTTAAGATCTTCGTATTCGAACGATAAATCGTCTAATTTCTTTTCAGTTAGTTTCATATCTTTTTGAATAAATTTAATTTCTTCTTCCAATTTTTTAATATTATTCAGTTTTTCTTGCTTTTTTGCTGTGTCCGTTATTTTTTCTATATTTTGGAGTTGACGTGGTGTTGGTCTTTTATTTTTATTTCGTTCTAATATGTAATTTAATGATTCAAGTTTAAGATTTAGAGTTCTCTTCTTATGAGAATAAATTTTTTCTTTTTTCTTCTTTTCTTGATTAAATATACTATCGTTCAGAATCTTTATTTCTTTTTTCCAGATTGAAGTTATTGATTTAATAATTTTTTTTGCTCTTTGCTGAAGTACACTAATAACATTATAATCTACTGGCATTTTTTCCTGAGCATCATTAGGTAGGAATAATTCATTAAAGTTTTTGATATCCAAAATAGTATCTACAAAATTTTTAATTTCATTACCATTTTCATCAACAACTATGGCTACGATTTGATTTTCAATTATATAACCTTGAAATTTAACTAAGAAAATAAAAAGATACAATTCTTCTTTAGATATTGATTTCGAATCATAAAATCTTTCTAATACATTTTTTTTTAAATTTAAGATGCTAAAATTTCCATGAAATTCGTCACTTATGCAATAATCCAAAATACTATTGATTAACGGATGTCCTAAAGCAAAAAAATCAACTTCTTCTTTTTTCCTTGCGAGTTCTAAACTAAATGTACCATGATACTCATTTAGAATGTTATAATTAGGATTTTTTAATAAAATATCTTTAATTTTGATTTTTGATTGGAATTCAAAATCATCATTAACTACTTCAAATTTATTTTGAATATCTTCTAAGGATCCGTACATTTGATTATTAAGTTCAAAAAATTGTTTTATTAATAAATATAATTCATTATGAGTAAGTCTTACATCTATGCATGAAGCTAATGAACTAATTAGCCCTTCCATCTGAAATGATCTTTTATCAATCATTAGATCATCTAATTGCATCTCAATTTCCTTTGCCTTTCTTATTTCTTCATCTAGCGTTCTATAAAATTCATTTAGCTTCTTCCGTTTTTTCCCATCTTCTTCAGCAAAAATAACACCCTTAAAATCCTTTTCAATTCTTCCAATAATAGGCTCTAAAATTCCGATAGATTCTTCAAAAAGATTTATTCTTTTTATTATAGCATGTATTATATCAGTTTCCACTGTTCCTTCCATAAAGATATTGTAAATATAAATTTCTTTTGATTCCTGGCCAATTCTGTCAAGCCTACCAATCCTTTGTTCAAGTTTCATTGGATTCCATGGTAAATCATAATTTATAAGAACACGACAGAACTGGAAATTACGCCCTTCACCGCCGATTTCTGTAGAAATTAAGATAGAAAACTTGTTACTTGATCTAAATCTTTCAACTGCTTCATCTTTTTGTACTTTATCTAACCCTCCATAAAATAATTCGACTTTATAACCATGATTATGATTCTCTATTAAGGATTTTAAAAATTTCAATGTATCAACAAACTGAGTAAAGATAATTATCTTTTCTGTTGGATTTTGTGAATATATATGCTCCAGTAATTCCATTAATTTATCTGATTTCGAATCATATGGTAAAGTTTTTAGTTTATCATAATATTCCTTTAACATTTTCTCTTGATTAAGAAGTTCCGTGGCTTCTTCTTTTTTTTTCTTAGTTTCTATACTATTAAAAATATCGACTAATTCCGAATCTAGATATTGATCCTCCAATTCTGCTTCATAATATTCAGGATCCCCTTCTTTTATTATGTCAGTATTAAGAAAAACATCTTTAAACCTATCAATTTGCTCTAATCGTCTTTCTAGGCTCTTTAAAAATGCATATTTTGAACTTGTTAATAGTTTCTGAAGTGTTGTTATAATAAAACCAATCCCTGCTTTTTCTTTCGTCAGGGAAGAATTATAAATTTTGGCAAGATAAAGGCGTATTTCGTTATAGATTTCTAATTCTTGTTGAGTGGGGTATACCATAATTGTGTTTACAATTCTTTTGTTTAATAAATCATCAGAAAATACATTTTTCTTACGGTTTCTAATTAAAAATTTAGATAAAGTATGATCCTCTTCAATTTTTTTCAGTAAGTTCAATTTAAAAGAATAATCTTTAATTTGGGAGAGAACTTGGTTAATTTCTTTTTTTTTATCTATATATCTGAGATCTTTGAGAAGTTTTATTGTATTCTTTAATTCAAAATTATTTAATCTATCAATATTATTCAAGTTTGAAATTAGTAGGTTTATAAACGGAGTATTTTTTCTAAAATGTTCGAAGCCACTAAAATTTTCAAAGATTTCTGGATGGATAAGCTCAATTAAGGAAAATAATTCAAATGAATGAAGTTGTAAAGGAGTAGCAGTTAATAAGAGCATACCTTCCGAATTTATACTTAAATTTCTTGCTAATTCATAATTAAGAGTTTCTCGATAATTACCTGTCATCGCATTTATAAGATACCGTCTTAAATGATGTGCCTCATCAAAAATTACAATATCCCATGAGATACTTGATAAAAGTTCTATATATTTTCTGTTTCGTGCAAATTGAAGTGAACAGATAATTAAATTATTATAATAAAAAGGATTCTGGAGAATTTCCGGATGTTTGTAGTCTCCCTTACGTTTTAGCTCTTTAACTTTTTTACCATCATACACAGCGAAATTAATATTAAACTTATTTTGCATTTCAAATTGCCATTGTTTAACTAACGAAGCAGGGACTATTATTAAGATTCGTTCTGCTAAATCTCGTGCCATCATCTCCTTAATATAAATACCTGCTTCAATTGTTTTCCCTAGACCAACTTCATCTGCCAAAATAATTCTTGGAAAATGTTCCTCAGATAAACGATGTGTTACGTTGATCTGGTGTGGCATTAATGATAAACGTGAATTTGTAATGCACTTAATTTGATATGATTTATAATAAGAATGGAATAAATTTGCCCAGTATTTAATCAAAAAATTCTTAGGCGGATCAAAAACCTGCTTTGAAATTAGAGTTTGTATTGGAGTTTCATATTTAGAATAAATTTCATTTTCAAAAATTTGAGACACTTTACCATTTTCCATCAAAAATTCATAAGAAATGATTCCATTTTTGATTAGGAAATCTTTTGTATTTATATAACCAATTCCTTGTTTAGTTACAATTTTATCATTAATTTCAAAAACATAGTGGATAAGATCAATTGGATGGATTATTTTTATTATGTTATTTTTAAATGAGACTTTATATTTAGTAATAAATTGAGTGTCCTCATCATCTAAAGATTTTGAAGTGGGGATTTCTAATTTTTTTATTATTCGTCCTATTCCCAAATCTGGATTTAACCTATAAATCACTAGATTACCATCGTTAAACTTCTGTCCTTGACAATATATATTAAAACATTTAGAAAATCTTGATTCTAATTCTTTTCCACAGAACGGGCAACTATACTTAAGAGGACTTATCTTTAAAACCATTATCTTTACATTGTATCTAATATAAATAAAAGTAAAAATTTTCGCATTTAAAATTAAATGTTGAGGTAAAATATATTGAGTGAAGAAAACCGTGATATCTTAAGGCAGAAAGAAAAAGCTAATTTTTGGTATAAACAAAAAAAAAGTCAATCTCTACGAGATATTTACCGAAAAATTTATGGGAATGATTATCCAGAAGAATTAGATCCTGATAGTTTTGTTACAATGACTGATTTGCGGAATATTGCTAAATATCTTAATGTCAAACCTGGGGAGACTTTTCTTGATATAGGCTGTGGAAAAGCAGGACCAGGATTATGGATAGCACGTGAAAAAAGTGCAAATTATGTTGGTATTGATATCTCAGAAGTTGCTATTAAATCAGCTACAAAACGTGTAATAGATTTTGGATTAAAAAATAAGGCTAAATTTTTTGTACTTAATATAAGTTCAACAAATTTCCCAAAAAACTATTTTGACAGTGCAATTAGCATTGATGCTCTAACATACATTCAAGATAAAGTAAAAACTCTTCGTGAAACTGCTAGAATTCTTCGTTCGGATGCGTCATTTGTATTTACGGCTTGGGAA
>CAZBNW010000166.1:0-4259 GCA_964493385.1 uncultured archaeon
AATATAATTCTTATAAACCCAATTGAGTCTTTTTTAGCGTGCTATGTCATTAAAGGACAATCATACCCCGCGTTGCAAAAGTTGAATCGATTTTCAGATACCATTAAAGACACCACAGAGATTTGGGAGGCGCTAAATAGAGCAGTTAAAACCAGTGAAATGTTAGAATTAGATAATCCTCCTTCCCTTGGGATTGTTGTTGCTGAAATATTTCAAAAAATTAAATAAATTCTCAATTGATTATTTAATTAGGGATAAGCGTTCACGATAACTTGAGAATTGGTTAGATAATATTCGATGTTTACAATCATCCCATTTTTTACGATAAAGATAAAAGTATTCTGAGATTTCTAAAGGATTCCCGAAAATAACTCGATAATTTTCGATAATTGAAATTTGTATATATATTGGAAATAATTCAAAAACACGAATATCAAATTTTAGAGGAAGCATCCCTAAGAGTTCTTCTTGTAATTTAATATTTTTTTCCGTATTTGTTTCATGTGAAAGTATTGCTATATCGATATCTGAATCTGGACGCATGCCTCCCTCCACATAGGATCCGTAGACAATAACTTCAAATTTTTTATTTAGAGGCTTCAATTTGTCTCTTAATATATCAAGCTCATCTGATTTCATTTATACTTGCCTCCACAATATTTATCCATTCATACAAAAGATCTTTAATTTCCTCAACAGAATTTAAAATTAACTGTTCTTCAATATCATTATAACGATGCACTAATATATTTCGCAAACCATTTGCTTTTTTTAGTTTTTCTCCTAATTCTAGATTTAAATTTTTTATTTTAACAATTTCAGAGATATTCGTTAAATCATCTTTAACTTGAATTCCTAAATCTTTTACGAGCATCGCAACTAAATCAACTAGCGCTTCAATCGAAGTTTGGAGTGAGTAAAAGATCCCACGTTTTTCAAGTTCATTCTTTGGTTCTAATGGTAAATCCTTTAAATAATCTATAATATGGTTAATTTTATCGCGATATCGTTTGATCCTCAATTCATCCATGAGTATTCTTTGCAAATTTTACGTTTTTCCTTTCTTTCTTTTATATATAAAATCTATTTCTTAATATTTATATTATATTTATAGATTAGATGAATTTTTGAAATTATCATAATTATTTTTAAGAACTAAAATTTTTCTAAAAGTCTTTTTATTCTTTTTCGTTCAAGAAATATCCGAGAATTGAATGAATAATGAAGCAAGACAGTGTTAAAAATTATTTAGATCTCTAGGGTTTATTAACTTAGGCGTTTAATTTATAATCGATTTTCAATTACTAATATTGTATTAATTCTAATTTTAACGTGTTAATTGAGAGTGGATTAAAATTCGTACATTCGAACAATATGTTGAAGATTTAAAGAAAATGAAGCCGAATGTATATATTGGTGAGGAAAAGGTTGGCAGAGACGACCCTCGTATCCGGGGAGGTATGCACATTATAAAAGAAACTTTTGAACATACTCAAGACCCAGAATATGAAGATTTATGTACTGCAACATCACACTTAACTGGGAAAAAGATTAATCGGTTTTGTCACATACATCAAAGTGAAGAAGATCTGTTAAAAAAACAAAAAATGACCCGTCTATTATGCCATCGTGTTGGTGGTTGTATTCAGCGATGTATGGGTATTGATGCCTTAAATGCTCTTTCTATCATTACATACGAGATGGATCAAGCTTTAGGAACAGATCACTATGAGAAATTCACGAAATACATGACTTATTTTCAAGAAAATGATATAGTAGCCAGTTGTGCTCAGACGGATGCTAAAGGAGATCGTTTAAAAAGACCACACCAGCAGGAAGATCCAGATCAATATTTACGAGTTATTGAAACAAGAGACGATGGCATTGTTGTTAGAGGATGTAAAATTAATATTACTAATACACCTTATGCTGATGAGTTTATCGCTGTTCCATGTAGATATATGGGACCAGAAGATAAAGATTATGCTGTAGCATTTGCACTACCTGGAGATTGGGAAGGTGTTAAACTGCTTACTAGACCTGCTTATTACCGAAAAAGCGAATATTCGGATGCTCCAGGATTACATTTTGGAGATGCTGAAACCTTTATCATTTTTGATGATGTTTTTGTCCCAAATGAACGAGTTTTTCTAAATGGTCATGGTGACCCACGACAAACACCATATGCGGGCTTTTTAGCCCTAATGTTTGCTCATTATCATCGCCACACATATACAGGTTGTAAACCAGCAATGTCGGAAGTCTTAGCTTCTGCGGCTGCCTTAGTTGCAGAATACAATGGTATAGAAAAAGCATCTCATGTTCAAGATAAATTATCCCATATTATAGGTATTGCAGAGCTTGTTTTTGCTGCTGGTGAATCAAGTGCCAAACATTCGGAGAAATCCCCTTCTGGCACACAAATCCCTGATGAGATTCTTACAAACGCTGGTCGCCGCCTTGCAGGTGAAAACATTTATGAAGAATATAAAATTCTAGCAGATCTTTCAGGAGGGCTAATTGCTACTTTACCATATGAAGGATCATTCTTTTCAGAAGAAGTAGGAGATCTTGCTATGAAATATTTGAAAAGAAATCCAAGAGTCAAGCCAGAATATATTTATCGTTGCTTTAGGGGCATTGAAGGTATGGTCGTTTCCGATCTAGCTGGTTTAATGCAGGTTGCTGGCGTTCACGGTGGCGGTAGTCCCCAAATGGAAACGATAACCATGATGATGCGCTATGATACAGAAAGGCTTAAAGACATTTCAAAATACCTCTTTGGAATCAAATCTAAATTGCGAAAATACGAGAGACCAACTGTTACCCCTCGGAAAATGCTTGAAAAATTCAGAAAAGCAATGCAAAGTAAGAAAAAGGAATAATTAATCTTTTTAATTTTTTATTTTATTAATTTAAAATCTTATCTTTCTCACATTATACATAACACAAATAGTTCTGTCTCAGAAAGAGAATCAATCTTAACATCTTTATCTTTTGTGATGAATTTTTCTATTGAGATACCTTTTTCAAAGATTTCATTGAATTTATAATGGAAAATTTGATAAATGTTCTTATTACGGGAAACATAAGCTCCGATTAAAATGTTAGTGGGATCGAAGCTTGGTTGTATCAATTCAATGTCAGTTAAACTAAAATTACTAAATGCTTCATCAGTGACATGAATATCTATTCTCTTAAATTCAATGTTAAAAGGTGCTACATGATCCGTAAGAAGCTTAAATTCCTTACTTACTAATAGATCTTTTATAACCTCAGAATTAAAAATAACTTGAACCTCTACGTTTTTAAGATTATCTTTAATTCTATTCATACCAATTCTCATTGGAGTTCTAGTCTCTTCTGGGAGTTTATTAAGGCGATCTTCATGTATAATAGCAACTAGTGGATTGTCATATCTTATTCCAATCGCAATTTTACATTCACTTTGAGCTAAGAAATGGTGATGCGATTCATCAAAAGTTCTAATACTATAATTGATAAACTCAACAGGTTCTTGAACTATTTGCTCTTCTAAATTGTATTTTCTAGTGAAGTCCTCAATGGAAAATTCACACTTATCTCTTTTCTCCTCAAACTGATTTTTAAGATTTTCAATTCGTTTATGGATTAAATTTTGCCACAGTGTCATAATTGGAGTTGCGATATGGATTTTCATTGGTCTATCATAAATCTGTACAAGACCTAAATCACTTAATACTGAGCAGACTTTATAACCCCTTTTTAAAGAGAGATTAAATTGATTACACACTTCTTTTAAATTGTCTATTCTTTTATTTTCTAGGAGATAATGGTATATCCTTTCAATACCTTTTTCTATAATACCAATAGAATCAAATAATTGGCTAAGAGGTAAAAATTCGGTATCTTCCATTAAATCACCTACTATTCATTCGTTCTAAAGTAAGTTCAGTAAGAACTTTAAAAGCATCATCTACATTTATGTTATCTTTAGCTGAAATTTCAACAAAACTGGCCATATCATTTTTTTCAGCGATTTGTATACCATAATCTCTTTGTACTTGACGTTGAGATTTTTCAAGATCTGTCTTTGCGCCAACAAGCATAATTGGGATAGGTCCACCTTTCTGTCTGACTATATTAAGCCATTCTGAAATGTTATCTAAAGTAGAGAGTCTAGTAATATCAAAAAGTAAAAATGCTGCATTTGCGCCAAGACAATATGTGGGTAATAAAAACCGGAAACGTTCTTCTCCTCCAACATCCCATAATTGTAA
>CAZBNW010000167.1:0-4170 GCA_964493385.1 uncultured archaeon
CTTCCCACCAGAGAAAGTTCCAACCTGAGAAGAAAAATAACACAAACCCAAAAAACACATCAGCAAAAATTATTAATAATATTAATACCGGCACGGAAAACTTCTTAGCATCGTCAGACATGCATAATTAAATGATTGACATAATTTTAAATGTATGGTTTCGTAAATTTCTCTAAAAATCACTTATCATAAATTTAATTTGAAATAAATGTCTAATAACAGTTAATTAAATAATAAAAATAATTTAAAAATGAGTTTACAAGGATGCTTAGCAAGTCGTAAAGACTGCTCAGGGAAGGGTCGAACTTTATCGCTAACAGAGATCTTAGATATTTGTAAGTCGACCAACCAAGCAGCCCCCTCAAAATTTTTATTTGTAGTGTTGCCTGATGGTGAGGACTATTCGGGTGGAATATATTTGTATAAAGATAATGAGTTAACTTTAATTACAGATAAAGAAAAAACTCAATATTCACTGGAGCTCTATCCAGAATTAATTTGGAAAGAATCAATCGAGTTAAGTGAATTAATTCATTTAGGACTTATTTGGCAATATCTCTCATTAAAAGTGGGAAGCATGGGGCTTGGAGTATCACAACGCGCAAGACCTCCGAAAAAAATGAATAAATTACTTAATAGGGTTACTAGCCAGAATTATGGTCTTTTGTATTCAGTGGCAGTCCGAGAACGAGATCGTGGAGCATTAGTTGAAGATACACTAGAACCTCTTCAAAAAGAGCTAGAGGAAGGGACATATCTCCTTGAGACTCCAGAGTGCTACAAAGATCGTGCAATTTATGAAAATCATTATGAAGGTGTTCCTTTAGATGATACAATCTTTAATAAAATTGAAAAGAAGACGCCTAAATATACATTAAATGAAATTTCGCAATTATTATGGGCGTGTCAAGGGGAAACTGATCATGCAACTCATGGTAATCGAGATATTTTAGAGAAAAATGGTTATGGTCGTGTCCATGCATCGGGATGTGCGGGTTATGCGGTATATCCAGTAGTTATTGTAGATGAACTCGCTGGTGTGCCAAAAGGTAGATACATTTATAATCCAGTTGGATTTTCTGCATTAAATAGATGGATTAAAGTTAATGATAAGAAAAACTATGATCATTTCATACAAAAATATACTACTGATAATAATAAACTTGAAATTGAAAAAGAGTTAGGTGTTAATTTTTCAAATTATGCTATTCTGTTATGTATTGATAGAAAAAAACCATGCTCAGGGTTTATGCATAGCAAAATTGGAAAAGCTTTTATGAACCCCCGATATTGGGCGGAGGTTGAGGCAGGTATGGCACTAGCAGGATTGCAACTTCAAGCTAATGCTTTAGGACTTCAATGGCAAAAAACAATTATATCAAATCCAGATGATCCTAAATATAGAACCTTATTTAATTTAGATTCTGCTGAACATTCAATTAATTCTATGGCATCTAATCTAGTAAATCTTGCAAAAAATGAGAGATTATCTCTAAAAGGAAATTTAGTGCCAACAGTTTTGTTTGCCCTATAAAAGTTTTCTATTAAAAAAAAAAAAAAAAGTTATTGTAAAACTAATAAAGTACCTTCACCAGACGTTACCACTTCATCGTTTTGGTTTTTTACAATAGTATCGCATTTAATAAATTTTAATTTACCTTCTTTTTTGGTATATTTTTCTTTTACAGTAGCAATGGCAGTTAATTTATCACCAAAAAACACGGGCTTTTCAAACCTAACTGTCTGACCCCCATATAAAATACCTGGTCCAAATAATTTTGTGCCTAATACTGCCGATATTAAACCAGAACTCAAGGCTCCATGAGCGACTTGTTTCCCAAACATTTGAGTTGCGGCATATTCGGCATTCACATGGATTGGGTTGTAATCTCCTGTCACTTCTGCAAATTTCATAACATCTTCTTCAGTTATCGTTTTAGTAAATGATGCAGACTGCCCAACTTCGTAATCTTCCCATTTGACTGGTTCTAATTCTGACATAAAATAAATTAATGAAAAAATAGATAAAAAGATTATCTAAAAATACTTCTTAGATTGTTTTAAAGGTATAAACAATATTTTTTTTTAGGTTTTAACTCCGTAATGAATTAAATTTTACATTATTAATACTTTAGCCATACCATCAGTAAGTACGTCATCATTTTGATTATAAACCTTAGTTTCTACATCAAGGAATTTTAATTCTCCGCTTTTTCCTTGTTTAGTATATTTATTTTTTACCGTTGCTACTGCAGTTAATGTATCACCAATAAAAGCAGGACCTTTAAACCTTACTTCTTGAGAAGCATAGATTGCTCCTGGACCGAATAGTTTAACTCCTAGCACCGCTGAAATTAATGCTGAACTGAAAGCTCCATGAATGATTCTCTTACCATACATTTGAGTTTTTGCAAATTCTTCATCCATATGTATGGGATTGAAATCTCCCGATACTTTAGCAAATAATTCGACATCTTCCGCAGTTATTGTTTTTGAATGTGAAGCAGAATCTCCTTCTTTATAATCTTCAAATTTAACGGTTTCTAATTTTGACATAAATTAAGTTAATGAAAAAATAGATAAAAATATTAACTAAAAATAGTTTTTAGTAATTCCTTAGGTATTTACCCATTTATATTTAGAATTAGACTAAATGATAAGTTATATTATTTCTTCCAAATCTATTATATCATTTTTATTTTTATTTCGCCTGATGTAAATTGTACGTAAATTATCAAAATCCACCTTAAAGCATGCTTGACACTCTTGTATTTCGTCAGGACTTGCAGGTTCAACGCGTACATCATAACCAATTGATTCATATAAATCTAAATATTCACTCACTCTACGTTCTTCGATTGTAAATGTCCGTTCCCAGTCTTTCCCTCTAGGTGGAACCTCTTGTTCCCTTTCTTTTTTGCTTTTTTCGTTTTTTGTAACTATAATCAATCCTTCTAATGTTATATCTTCTTTTGCGAATCTACAATAGATATAATTATTGTGACTAGTTTAAATATTACTCTTTTTTAGCATCCCATAATTTTTGCGTTTTTAGTGGTCTTTTATTCCCACTAAACGGTTTTATTAAAAAATTTTAAATTAATTTGTAAATTCTTATTTTTCGTTAAAATTATCTAAGATTAATAATAATAGAAATCAAAAAAATAAAGTATTGATGTGATTTTATGAGCTATACTAAAGAACCAAATTTTACTCCTAAGGATCCAAAAGAATTTGATTTTAAAGAAATAATTTATGAAAAGAAAGATTGGAAAGCAAAAGTTACAATTAATCGCCCAGAGGCTTATAACGCTTATTCAACCCTTACATTAATGGAAATGATTGAAGCTTTTCATGATGCCGCTTGGGATAATAATGTCGCCGTTATTATCTTAACAGGAGCAGGTGATAAGGCTTTTTGTACTGGAGGAGATGTAAAAGAATATAGAGAAAGATTTACTGTCCAACCTGCTGAATATTGGAAATGGATGAGCATTTTTCAAGAGGCTCATGATGTATTCCGTAATATTGGTAAGCCAACTATCGCAAGGATCAATGGAATCGTAGCAGGTGGAGGAAATGAATGGCAAATGGCATGTGATTTGGCAATAGCTGCCGACCACGCGACTATTAGACAAGTAGGAACAAGAGTGGGATCTGTAGCTTGTGGAGGCGCAACTCAATGGTTACCAATTATTGTTGGTGATCGTCGTGCCAGGGAGATTTTATATTTATGTGAACCAATCTCAGCACAAAAAGCGTTAGAATGGGGCTTAGTAAATGAAGTAGTACCGTATTCAGAAATAGATAAAGCGATTGATAAAATGTCTCAGAAACTTATTGATAAGTTTCCTGAATGCATGAGATATACAAAACAACAAGTTAATTTTTGGAAGGATTTTGTCTGGCATCAAACAATTGGTCACGCAAAAGATTGGTTATCAATCCATTATGCTTCCTGGGAACCTTTTGAAGGAATGTCGGCTTTTATAGAAAAACGAGATCCAAATTATAGAGGTGTACGAGAAAGTCCACATCCTGAATTTTTGTGGGGTCCACCTATTGTAACATGTCCTTCTTGCCAGACTAAAAGTCTACCTTCTGATTTCAAATTTTGCGGTAATTGCGGTGCCAAATTATAACATTATCTTAGAAGAAAAAATTAGCCAA
>CAZBNW010000168.1:0-4094 GCA_964493385.1 uncultured archaeon
CATCAAAATCATCTATATTCTCTGAAATTCTTAATCCAATTTCTTTAATTAAAGTATTCTCTAAAGTTGATTCACCTACTGGAATTGCTGTGTCTGTTGGAGGAGCCATATACTTGATAGATTTAAAAGCAAGGAATAGGGAATTAAACTGCTCCTTTGTTAAATCAACGGGTTTAATTTTAGATATTTGAACTTCATTGACTATATCTTCAAAATCTGTTCGATTTTTGAATTTTTTTAATTCAATCAATCCATCCTTAGCATCCCTAAAAAGGTTATTTAAATTTCCTTTAATCTTGTCTTTTTCTTTTCTAATAGCTTCTAAATTTTTGAGGAACTTTTTGATGTCTCCTTCGATTCTCTTTATTTCTTTTTGAGTTACAGTTTTTTCAATTCGGCTATTTAACTTCTTAATCTCTTTATTAGTTTTTTCATAATCGTTATTGAATTTATTATAATTTGAAATTAAATCCCAGTAGTTCTCTATAAGTTCTTCTGATTCAACTTGATACATTATTAATTTATCTCTTGGTTTAGTAGAACGACCATAAATCCTTTTTTCGTCTCTCATAAAATATATTTTATCTGCTTTTTTCTGTGATAAATTTACAAAACCATCTTTTAGAATAAGGAAATTTAATTTGTCCTGTAAATCTCTTTCAGCAATATCAACAATTTCTTTGGCTGTTTTTGAACTCATTCTTACAAAGTTATCCTGTAAAAAAGCGGAAATAGATTTATTTTCTGATTTGGTAATTAAATCTTGTAGATCCCCTATATTGATTGAAGAAGGATGCGGCTTAGCATATTTAGGTTCGTTTGGAAAAGACTTAGCCAATCTCCGATAAATCTTTTCCTTACCATAGGGATCAATATAAATAATTGTAATATGAGGATTCATAAAGGTTGTATCTTCAATATATTTCTCAACATACCCTCTAACGTATCTTACATTTAAGTAATTAAGTTTAATATAAGTGCCATGGAGAAAGGGACTGTCAATATCTGTTGGATGAATTAAATACTTTTTTTCATTTTTAGAAGTAGTAAAAAATTCTGTAACTGTAGCATAAACATTATCAACTGATTTTGAAACTGTTATAATTGGTTTTCCTGTTGTATTTTGGGCATCGCTAAATGCACTTGGTGCTCCAAATCCTTGACTACCTCTAGTTTGTTTAAGCTCCATGGATTTTGATGAGGCAAGATATCTACCAAATTTTCTTAAATCAATTTTTGACATACCTGTGCCATTATCGAAAATCTCAAAAGTAAAACTCATGATATTTTTCTGACTGATTTCAGAGGTTAAAAATGAAGGGGCTTCATATTCCCTAATACGTACAATTACTATTGGTTCTACATCAATAATGAATTCAACAGGTTTAATGATCTCTTGCATATCATCAATAATTCTTTTTACCTCCTCTTCGACTTCTAATTCTTCTTTAGTAATTATTTCTCCAGATTCTTCTTCTTTTTCTTCTGGCTCTTGTACAATAGAATTATCTGGTTTAGGAGATTCAATGCCCAATTCCTGCATTAATGTATGTTTTGCTTCATTATCTAAGTGTTGAGACTTTTTTTCTTCCTTAGCTGTTTCAAGAATAGAGAATTTTTCCAAAAATAATTCTTGATCTAATGAAAACTTGATTTTTGAATCTAGTGCTTTTAATTCCTTCCATTGAAAACTTTCAATAGCATCTAATGCATTATCTATAAATTCAGCACAATATTGTACATGTTTCCAATAACCAAACTCAAAACCAACTAGCTGAGTCCGCTTACGCATATATTCTGCGATTGTTCCTTGTTTAATCTTTCCTTCTTCTTTTGTAGTAATTTTAAATCCCCTCAAATGATATTTTCTTCATTTATCCTTATTAAACCAAACTTTAAATATATATTCATTTATTACCAAATTAATTGAAAAAACTATAGGATATTAGATATATATCCTAATTTCTTAGTTTTCAATTATTTACGCGAACTTTACTTTATTATTCACTGCTTACAGTAAATAAATTAATATTTAAATATTTTCATCAGATAATAAATTATAAAAAGAAATAAATGTATGTCCAAAAATGCTCTTAAAATGGTCTCTTTAGCATAAATTTAAGAAGTTTTTGTTTGATAAGCTTCTAGGGCAACATCAATTATTTTAGACGCTATATACCTCTTAGTATTTCTCTCAACATGAGTAATATGTTTCTTTTTATCTATAATGAACACTTCGTTATATTTACTGCTAAATCCAATATCCTCTCTGCCTATATCATTTGCCACAATTAAATCCGCCTCAGATTTATTAAGCCTATTATAGGCACGTTCTATTAATTCACTTTTAGAAACATTTGTTTCTGCTTTAAATGCAACTATAAATAAATTGTAATCTTTTTTCCTTGCAATATCTATTATTTTTGGGGTTAATTTCATGTTAACGTGTAATTCTTCTACATTATCAGATGATATTTTTCCTTCAATATATTCGATTGGCTTATAATCACTTACTGCTGCTGCGGATATGAAAAAATCATAATTATTATACGAGATTTCTTCTTTAACAGCTTTTATAAAATCATCAGTAGAAACAACGTGTTTGGTGTTTATATAATCTGGAAGTTTTGTCATGCATTCTCCGGCAATTAGCAACACCTCAGCGCCTCTAGCAGAAGCTTCTTTGGCTAATTCAATCCCCATTCTTCCTGATGATTTATTTGAGACAAATCTTATTGAGTCTATCGCTTCTCTTGTTGGACCCGCGGTAATCAGTATTTTCTTTCCCTCTAAATCTTTCTTGGTAATTAATAAATCAATAACCCTATCGATTATATCATCAATTCTTGCAATCTTAGCTTTTCCTTCGGAAATTCTAGGACCTAGAATTTCAACTCCGCATTCCCGTAATTTTCGTTCATTTTTCTCTAAAATGGGATGTTTATACATGCTCTCATGCATTGCTGGAATGATTACAATTGGTATAGAAGATCCAAATGCTGTTGATGCTACAGTTGTAACAGTAGTATCATCAATTCCATTAGCTATTTTTGAAATAGTGTTTGCAGTTGCAGGGCAAATTAAAATTAAATCTGCCTTTCCAACACTTCTAGGTCTCTCCCCTGCTAAATATACATGTTCGACCGCACCAGTTAATTTAGTAATTACTTTATTTCCTGTAGCCCATTCCATTAATGCAGGATTGATTAATTCTGTAGCTGCTTTTGACATCACACATATTACTTCAGCTCCTAATCTCATTAGTTCCCGAGCTACAATAGGAGAAGAAATTACCGCTACTGAACCAGTTAAGCAAATACAAATAGTTTTACCTCTAAGAATAGTACCCTTACTTTCAGTAATATCCTTTGATGGGTGTTGAAAATTATTTTTACTCATGGTTTAACAGTTTTATTTACCAGTTATCAATTAAACTTTCAGATTCTACATAAATAAAATTTATGCATAATATTAAAACTAATGATGAAAGATTGTCTTTATTTTTAAAATTTTTAATTCAATTTCATAATTGAATAGAAGTTACTTTTAAAGTTTATTAACCCGCGTATTTACTTTTTATTCGATTTTTATTTATGGTTTTAAATAAGTTAATCGAAAAATTAATACAAACCTTAATAAAATTTACTAAAAAAAGATGCATAAAATTTGTGATTTGCATATCCATAGCAAATTTTCAGGAGGAGCAAGCAAATACATTGATATTTTTAAGGTAGCAGTTAATTGTAGTATGAAGGGGATAAATTTAATTGGAACTGGGGATTGTCTTCATTCATTATGGTTAAATGAATTAAAGAATAAATTAATCGAGTATTCTAATGGATTATTCTTTACTCCAGAAGTGCCAGATGTCAATTTCATATTGCAGACAGAAATTGAAGTGATTTGGAAAAATGATTTAAAAATTAAAAAGGTTCATTTCATTCTACTTTTTCCAAATTTTGAAAAATTAGACGAATCTATTCAATTTTTATCTAAATATGGTAATTTAGCTACGGAAGGTAGACCCAAGATTTTTAATTCTGCAGAGAAGCTTATTTTTGGTTTGAAATCAATCGACAAGGATATTGAGATAA
>CAZBNW010000169.1:0-4020 GCA_964493385.1 uncultured archaeon
AAGAAAAAAGACTAATATAATTAAAAGTGATGAAGGTTATTTTTATCTATGCCTATACAAATAAGTAAATCATTATTATTAGTAGCTGTGTATATGGTCACCATATTCTTGGGGATAGGGTTGTTTATTCCTGCTGGAACTTTGCTCTGGCTTGAAGCATGGATTTATCTTATTATTTTCACAATCTTTTTCACGGTAGTCGTTTTGTATTTTAGTAAACATGACCCTGAGATGCTTCAGAAAAGAGCCAAACCCAAATTCGAAGAAAAATGGGATAAGATTGTCATGGTGTTAATGGGCTTCGGATTTTTTCCAACATTTATTATTCCAGGATTTGAAAAGAAATATGGGTGGTCAAATGTTCCATTCTATGTTGAAATTATCGGATTTATAGTACTTTCCCTAGGATTAGTAATAATATTTTTAGTAATGAAAGAAAACACCTTTTTATCAAAGGCAGTCGAGATTCAAAAAGATCGAGGGCATACAGTAATTACAACTGGACCTTATAGAATGGTACGTCATCCAATGTACTTAGGATTTATTCTATTTATTGTATTTTACTGTTTAGCACTTGGTTCTCTCTACTCACTTATACCTACTGCGCTTGGTGTTGTTGGATTAGTGATCCGTACAATTTTTGAAGATAGAAAGCTCCATGAGGAACTTGAAGGATACACGGAATATGCTAAAAAAACTAAGAAAAAACTAATTCCGCTGATTTGGTAGGGAATTAACTTTATGTTTAAAAATTAGACTTGCCTAATTTAAGTGCAATTAACAATAATAATAAAAAAACGCAATTTAAATAAAAAAATAAAATTTTAGGATGAAAATATAATGTCTAAAAATGTAGTAATTCAAACCCAAAATTTAACAAAATATTACGGTAAATCAAGAGGTATTGAGAATTTAGATCTAGAAATTTATCAAGGGGAAATTTTTGGCTTACTAGGACCTAATGGGGCAGGAAAAACAACTACGGTTAGAGTTCTTCTTGATTTGATCCGAAAAACTTCAGGTGAAGCACAGATTTTTGATCTTGATATTCATCATCATTCAATTGAAATTCGTCAACGTACTGCTTACCTTCCTGGTGATTTAGGTTTATTTCAAGACAAAACTGCTAGAAGAAACCTACAATATCTTCTTGGACTTTATGAAAATCATATTCCGATCAGGCGAATTGAGGAGTTGGCAGGGATATTCGGGTTAGACCTTGACAGAAAAGCTAAAGAACTCAGTAAGGGGAATAAGCAAAAAGTAGGAATAGTGCTTGCATTAGCCCCAAAAGTAGATCTTCTAATCTTAGATGAACCTACAGCGGGATTAGATCCTCTAATCACAGCTGAATTCTATAAGATCCTTCATGAACAGCAAGAGGAGACAGGTTCAACTGTACTTCTTAGCTCCCACTTGCTTAATGAAGTTGAAAAAGTGGCTCACCGTGTTGGTATCATAAGAGAAGGATCAATAGTTGAGGTAGCGACAGTACAACAACTAAAACGCATGGCAATGAAGGAGATTAAGGTTGAATTTGCCACTAAAGCAGCACTCCAGAAATTCTCTGATCAACTGCCTTCTAAAATTGTAGAATCTGTTATTTTAGATGAAATGCATGCTTCATTTTTGATTGCTCGTGAAGATTTATCTAATATATTGGACCTTCTTTCAAAAACTGAGATATTAGATATGGATGTTACAAGTCCTGCGCTCGAGGATATATTTTTGAAATATTATGAGGTGGCATCCTAAATGAAACGATTTTTTAGGACAGTTAAGGAGTTAGTCATCGAAAAGAAATTCGCAATTCTAATATTAGGTGGCATACTTGGCTTATTTAGCTTTTTAATGATCCTTTTAATAGAAGGTTTAGATATTGTATTTGAGGACATCTTTAGCTTTCTTCCTGAGGATCTCCTGGCCTTTTTCGGAGACTTGGAGGTATTAGCAAATCCTTATGGATTTTGGGCTTTGGAACTTATGACCTTTATTTGGTTATATGCTGGAATCTATATTGTCTTTATGGCTAGTTCTCTCCTCTCCCATGAAGTAGAAAATAAGACCATTGATCTTTCCCTCTCTAAACCAATTTCTCGGTTTAAATTCCTTGGAAGTAAAATTACATTCCTTTTTGTATTTATAATGACAGCTATCGGTATTTTCTTTCTAATATCTCTAGGAAGTATGGCTGCTTCATCAAAATTTAGAGCAGAAGGCATCCCCTTTGAGGGATTTTTAGCAACTTATTTTTCTGTTGTTCTCTTCCTCGGAGCGTTAGCAATGGTGGCTAAATTCATTTCGACAATATTCTTAAATACGAAAAAGTCGATGGCATTGGGAATGATGATTTTATTTATAATGTTTTTTCTCGGTGAACTTTATGTGTATATGGATGAGGCAATACAAGATATTAAATACATTTCAATTTTCTATTATTTCAATCCTGTTGATTATCTAGTAAATGAAGATTTTCCCTTAGCTTTATTTATACGAGACATTTACATCTTAGGAATGATCAACGTTGCTCTCATTGTGGGCAGTTTATTTATTTTTGATAGGAAGGATATCCCAATATAATTTTTAAAAACTTTTTTTTAGAATATTTTTTACTCAAATTGCGAGTAGTCAAATGTTTTGAATTAAAAACTATTAGTTTTCATATTTTTTTTTAAGATCTTCCCATAGTTTTATTATCTTCTTAAATCCAGAGAATCTCATTAAATTTACTTCAAGAAAATCCTTTACTTCATCATATCCATTTAGTTTTTGAAGTTCTTCTCTATTATCCTCCAATTCCTTTTTTATTTCGAGGAATTTTGGCTCCCATTTGAGATTTGTCTTAAGGAGGCTAATCGCTCTACTAATGGTTTCTGCCACTACGGATTCCATAGTGTAGATCCACGGCTTTGATTTTTTAGAAATTTTTATTAAATTAAACTCCAGAAAATTATTAAGCTCTTGAGAAATTTTTCCAGCAGAAAATCCTGTTAAGTATTGGAGTTCAGATTGAGTTAAATCTTTCCGAGTTATAAAATAAAAAAGAATTTTTGAAGTTATTTCACCCCGAATGGAAAAAACAGTATATTTTAATAAAGTTTCAATTATCTCATTCTCAATCTTTTTAACTTCAGGATCAAATTGTTCTTCATTATTCATCATTCTGTTTCTCCCTTTTTTTGCGTAAAAATGAATTCTATATCCGACCAGATATTTTGAACTGTTTCAAAAGTTTTTGTTAAGCTCTTTATTCGTTCAGAAAGAAATTCAGCTCCTTTTTTATCTTTATATTTTTCAATCTCTTTAATTTTTTTTTTAAGAAACTCATTAATTTCCATGAATTCCTCTAGTGTTGCATCAGCTGTATCTCCGTATGCTTCGGGTGCATTTATATATAAATATTCATTTGTTTTTGGAATTTTTTCCTTTCTTATAACACCGAGAGCTAATATATCTTTTAATTTTTTTGAGATTGTGCCTGCAGAGAGATTTGTTAAATCTTTTAACTGTTTCTGAGTTAATTCTTTATGTATTCCAATATATCCTAGAATTAATTGAAGATTTGGATCAACACTCTTCGCTCTTCCAGAATCAAGCACGAAATCAATTAATGTTTGCTCATATTCTTTAATCTTTCCCTTAAATATATGATTTTCAGTCAAAGGTTTCTTATCTATCATTCTTTAATATTATTAATGTGCAAACAACTATTTATAATTTTTCATCTTTCATGAAAAATGAAAGATTTAAATATGCTGTTTCGTATTATATTATTAGGTTTTTTATTATTCATGAAAATTAAAAAACTTTGAAGGTTGATTAAAATGAATGCTATAGAAATAAGAAATTTAAAAAAATATTATGATCATGGCAAGATTAAGGCTGTAGATGATATTTCATTTGATGTGCCTCAAGGTTCCCGATTTGGTTATTTAGGACCAAATGGAGCCGGAAAAACGACCACAATTCGCTGTATACTTGGTTTTCTTAATGCTGATGCAGGAGATATTACTATTTTAG
>CAZBNW010000170.1:0-3764 GCA_964493385.1 uncultured archaeon
AAATTATCCCAGAAATGATTATTGAGATAGATACAATAATTATCGCAATTAATACACCTAAATTTCTAACCTGGCCAAAAAAGAAAAAAGTAAAATAACTGAGAGATTCATGTTCATACTCTAGCCCGAATAACCACATCAGCTCTATTTCAATCTCGTCGGTGTCAACTATTATATCGAAAGTTGCGGGGATGAATACAGAAAGTATTAATATAATTCCTAATATAAAAGGCAATTTCCAACTAAATTTCCACCCATTCATAATACCATTCCTATTTTATTTTGACATTTTTGAATTTTTGTAGTAACAATTATATTTGCAGATTTTATATATTTCTTTGGTTTAGCTTCAAAAACAATAATATTGGGTCTGATATCTATAAAATTCAGGAGACCCTTCTTATTCTTCCTCTTTACTCCAATTATTATTACTACTATCAATTTACACTCTATACACACTCATACACAATAATAAAAAATTGCATTAAAACCATATTTAAACCCTTCTTCTCACAATCTATTACATTTTGTATCATTTTTTGGATCGAAACATTTAAATACTTATACACACTATTACACAACAATACACAATAAAAAAATAAAAAAATTGGTGGAAAAAAAAATGAAACAAAAAAGTTTGGATGGAAAGGAATTGATAATCATTAAGAATGGTCTAAATGGGTTTAATTTTGCATTTAGAACTTACTATTAGAATTTACTAAATATTTTTTTTTTTATTTTTTTAATCACGATCATCAAAAATATGAAATTATTATTTAAAAAAATTAATATAAATTTAAGAAAAAAAAAATAGAAGGTGATAGAATGGTTTCAGAAGAAGAAAAGGATGGTAAACTTCCAGAGGAGGAAACAGTAAAGATAAGAAAGGTGTTAAAAGATATAGAAGAAAATCTTATTGAAGAATTAGAAGACTTACATGAAGATTTTAAGGACGAGGTAGAGGACATAAAAGACGAAACTGAGGATTTAAAAGGTGAATTTAAAGATGAGTTAGAAGAAATAAAGGAGGAAAAAGAAAATTTATTGGAAGAAATCGAGGAGATAAAGGAAAAATTGGGTGATTTAGGAGAAGCGGCAAAAGACCGGATTGAGAGTTTAAAAGATAAATATGAAAATCATGCTGAAAAAGCTGAAAAACACGCCAAGAAATTTGAAGAAAAAGTAAGAAGAAAGGTAGAAAAAGCGACAAAAAAGGCGGAGGAAAAAGCAAAGCGAATAAATATTTCGGTTGACCCTGAGATGAGTGAGGAATGGAGAGATTGGGCTGATAATTTAGGAGCTTCAGTTTCAGAGTTAGTTCGAAAATCGATGAAATTTGTAAAAAACAACATAGGTGATATAAGAAAATTAGAACGATGGGGCAAAAAAATGGAGAAAATTGGTGGTAGTATAGAAAAAACCGTAAAAAACTCTGGTATAGAGGAATTAGGTGAAAAATTTGAGAAACAATTTGGCAAAAATAAAGGTAAGGCAGAAATTAAAATGGCTATAATCCAGGAATCTGATAAAGAACGAATTAAAAAAAGGGTGAGTGGATTAATCAAGCTCCACAAGAGTTTACCAATTGATAAATTAGCCCAAGCACTAAATAGATCAAATGAAGAAGCTGAAAATTTGGTGTATGAATTAGTAGCGGATGGTATTGAGGGCACGCTCGAGGAGGGAGTGTTTAAATTCACGAGTACTTCAGAAGAAGTAATTTCAAAAATTAATGAATTAATTAACAAAATGTAAAATTTCTTTAGAGAAAAAATGTTTTAAGAATTATTGTAACAAAAGGAAATTAGGGGATATAGCATAGAAGAAATTGCAAATAAGGAAACATATAGGAGTTATCTTTTTTTTTGGAGTGGTCAATTGGTTTCATTGCTTGGTTCGTCAGTAGTCTATTTTGTAATAACGTGGTGGATAACAGTTGAATATCAGAGTGCGTTATTTCTTTCGATTGCCTCATTTTTATTTATTTTACCGATGACGATTTCTATGCCAATTGCTGGAGTTTTTTCAGATAGGATAAATCGGAAAACTCTGATTTTAATAGTGGATTCCTCGCAGGCATTTGTAACTTTTATATTAATTTTGCTTTTTCTTTTCGGAATTGCGAATATTTGGCTTATTTTTATTTTCATTAGTTTACGTGCCATATTTCAAGCGTTTCATTTACCTACTGTTAATGCGATTATCCCTACGATGGTTCCGAAAGAGAAGTTAACAAGGATTAATGGGATAAACTTTATGTTTACAGGCGTAGTTCAGCTTTTAGCACCTTTTATAAGCGCAATGTTATTAATATTTTTATCAGTGTATATGATTCTCTGGGTTGATGTTATTACATTCTTTATTGCTTTAATATCATTATTATTAATAAGCATACCTTCAATAAATCAGATTAATAATATTAGAGGTAAAGAACAAAATCCTAAGAAGAATTCATTCTTTAAGGAATTTAGATTAGGAGTGAGAACATTGAAGCTTGTTCCTGGACTTATTACAATGATAATTCTATCACTGTTGCTTAATTTCTTAATAAGACCTATAGATACACTTATGTCATTATACATCAATGTTAATCACGGGGGAGGGCCTGGACATTTAGCATTGACTTTAGCCTTTTTCCAAGGAGGAATGATTTTTGGTGCTTTGATAACTTCCATTAAAAAAGAATGGAATAATAAAATCAGAGTAATATTTATCGCTATGATAATTGCATTGATAGGATATATAATATTTGGTAGAGCTCCTACGGGTTTATATATAATACTCATTATAGGTGGTGTTATAATGGGTATAAATTTACCAATTATAAATGCTTTATATCAAACATTTATACAAACTACAGTGCCAGCAGATAAAATAGGAAGAGTTACTTCTATTGATCACACATTTTCTATGGCAATATCACCACTCGGTACAATCCTTTGTGGCCCATTAGCAGAGATTATGGGCATTCCTAGCCTGTTTTTCTATAGTGGATTTATCGGTATAATTTGTACAATGGCATTTTGGAGTTTTACAAATATCAGAAAAGTAGATATTGACAGTAAAGCCGAGCTTGAAAAAATCTATGATGAAATTGGGAAATTAGTTATTTAATTTCTTTTTATTATTTAAATATCAATTTTTGAAATCTTTTTTATGCCTATTAATCCAATTCAATAGGTTCTTACTCTTTTTTGGAAAATTTTGAGCAATTATTTTCACTGCGGTTTTTTTCACTTCAGGATTTTCGTCTGAAAGTAGGCAACTTTCAAGAACGCTAAATGCTCTATCGCTTTTAAGTTCTAATATTTTAAATGCAAGGATACTAACCTTTCTAATTTCACTATTATCACTATTTTCTATGAAATAATTTAATAATTCGATAGCTTCTGATTTAGTCATTGATTTAGTAGTAACATAATCATAAATTTTTGCTACTGTTAACTCTTTGCTCATATAGTCAAGGGCATCTTGGTAAAGCAAATGAGGTTTATCCAAAGAATTAAAAAATTTTGTTTTTTTTCTTAAATCAAAAGGACATTTGTGATTTTCTGGTAATCTATGTTTATTACAGAAGATCATACCACAAAATTTACATCGGTATGGAAGTTCTTTTATTTTAATTTCACAGAAATAACATTTTGGCAAATTTTTTCATTTAAAATAATAAAAACTGGTCTATATTACTCATATAAATATAGTAAAATCAAATATAAATAATCAACAAAAAAATTATAATGTAAAAAATGAACGATAAAAAAGAA
>CAZBNW010000171.1:0-3534 GCA_964493385.1 uncultured archaeon
TTTAATAAGTATAATAGTAGGTATGGATCGATAAAATCATCATTTTCTAAGGTTTTAATCTGGAATATATGGCTTTGGATTATTATTTTAGTATCTAATTGAGTAATAAAAGCAGTTCTTCCTATTAAATTAGGACCTCCATCCTTAACTAATAGAATATCACCTTCTTCGATATTCTGTTTTAGTTTATATTGCTCATATACTTCCTCACTAGTCTTTTTATATGAATCTAAATTTACTTCCCAATTATTTACTTCACTAGTCCGAATAAATGGGATATCACCTAATCCATACACATGTGAACCTATTTCATCCCCTCGTGGGAGATAACCACCCTTATTAGTATAAATTATATTTTTATCTGCTAAGTCTTTCATTGTTAAAAGTATGAAATTTTTATCATTTTCAAGCTTCTTTAAAGTTTTTTCTACGCCAGTATAATAAATCGGGATAAATATTTTATTTTGAATTTGGCTATATTTAATCTCAAAGATTTTTTGTTCCTTTAAATAGTTAAATTCTTCAGCTTCTTTTATTTTTAAATGTAAATCTATGAGATCATCATTTACTATTGGCTTTCCAGCAGAATCTAACTTTTTACTTCCATCCTTATTCAGTTTATACAAAATTTTTCCATCTTTATCGTGTCCAACGTTTTCTACAATTGCAAAATCAATTATATAATCTCTTGGGATTTCTTTTGATTTTTCAAAAAATAAGATACTTGTCTTATTACATGTATAAGGCTGAAATGTGTTCTGATCTAATGAAATTATGCCTAAAATTCTGCCATTAGAAGTCAAGTATTCCCATACATAGCGATCTGTAGGATTTCCGAATATTCCTTCCGGTAAAACTATACCTAATTTGCCACCATCGTTAAGTAACTGAACACACCTTTCAATAAACAAAACTTGAGGAGCTTGTTGTTTTACTAATTTATCTTGCATTTCCCATCTGCCATCAATATTTTTCCAAGCATGTCCTAGTTGATAATCTCTTAAAATTTCTTTATTATTTATTGGAATTTTAACACCGAACGGCGGATTAGTAAAAATATAATCAAATGTATCATTTTTTATTATTTGCTTTGCTGGAGCTCTATAACTTTTTGGATCTAAAGAATCTTCACAAAAAATGTTAGATTTTCCATTACTTAATATTTCTAAATATAATTTACTAATTTTTGCTAAGAATAAATCCTTATCAATGCCAAAGAGGTTTGAGATTGATTCAATTCTTTTTTCTTCTGATTCAATTTTAGACCATAATATATCTTTTGCTTCAAGTAGGAAACCTCCATGACCACATGCAGGATCTAAAATTTTTGAATCGACAATAGGATCTAAATAATTTACCATAAATTTTACTATATTGGGAGGGGTAAAGAATTGACCTGCTTCATCTTTTAAAATCTTACTAACAAAAATTTCGAAAGCATCACTTAAAATATCTTTAGATGATTGAAGAAGTGAGATATGCTGTAATTCTTTTACAACTAAATACACAAGTTCTTTAGTTAATGTGATTTGTTCATTTTCATCAATAATATCTTTATATTTCTCTCGTACATTTACATTGAAAAATGCTTGAATTTTTTTTAATAACTGCTTATCAGATTCGCCAATTCTTATACAAAATTCAACTTCTTCTTCAGATTTTTTATTAATTTCATCAACTAATTTGCATAAAAGAAGATTTATAATTTGTTTAGACCGTGCTCTAGTATCGGTATCAGTGTATTTTAGCTTTCCATATAAATGTTGGTTTATTGATGAAAAGACTTGTTTTAAGTTTGGTGACTTCCTTAAATCTCTTTTCTTTACTACACCGGATTGTTCCTCTAGAAAATCAGTGATATGAACTGGCATCTATCTTTATTTAAAAGAGTTTTTACTTTCTATCAAGTTTTACTTCTCTATAATTCATTTATATTGAATCAATTTATTATTGTTTTTTATTAATTGAAAATTAATGTAAATTATGTCTTCTAATAATTTACAATTTGGAGATTATATCGATTTTACTATAAAAAAGCGATTTGGAATTATTACACTTAATAGACTTCATAGAGCAAATGCATTTGATATCACACAATTTGAAAATTTAAAAAAAGCTGTAGAACATTGCCAGAAAGAAGATAAAATTAGAGGGTTAATTTTAACAAATAACGGAAATTCTTTTAGCACGGGAGTAGACTTAGGAGCTATTGATGGGAGCGATCATGAAGCTGTAAAATATTTGGAAGGGACTGCAGCAGATATTTGCAAAGTAATATATAATGGAAAACCAGCTATTTGTGCGATTAATGGAAGGACCATGGGTGAAGGTGTTGTTTTTTCAATATGTTGCGATTATCGAATTGCTACTAAAGAAAGTTTTTTTCAAATGCCAGAAATCTTTTCTGGAATCTTTACTGGTACCGGATGTATAGTCCTGTTTTCAAGAATATTTGGAATTCCGTACACTAAATTAATGTGCATGTTTGCTGAGAGAATTGATACTCAAAAAGCCCTGAAAATTGGCTTAATAGATCAAATTGTAAAAAATAAAGAGGATTTAATGAAAATCGCATTAGATAAAGCTAAGTTTCTGTTTACTAAAAATCAAACAGTATTAAATGCTATAAAATTATGTGCAAATCATTTGTTTGATAAAAGTTATCATGAGGCTTATAATTTAGAAAAGGAAGCTTCTGCGTGGTTCGAATCCTCAGACAAAATCCAATTTTTAAAAAATTTTAGAACAAAATTTGAGTAAGAAAAATTAAAATTGAATTAATATGTCATCAGAAAATAATGATTTTGGAGATTTTATTGAATTTGCAATAAAAAAAAAATTTGGAATTATAAAATTAAATCGAGTTCATAGAGGAAATGCGATTACTACAGAAATGGCAAAAAATCTTAAAAAAGCAATAGAATGCTGCCAAAATTCAGAGAAAGTTAGAGGTATTATTTTATCTGGAAATGGATCATCTTTCACGACAGGCATGGATATTGATGAGATTGATGGAGGTGATCATGTAGCTGTAAAAGAATATGAAAAGACTGCTGCATCTATCGCTGAATTATTCTATTATGGGAAACCCACCATCTGTGCGATTAATGGAAAAGCTATGGGTGATGGAGTTGCTTATGCTTTATGTTCTGACTATAGAATAGCGGTTAGAGAATCTTTTTTCAGGATGCCTGAGATAAATTTAGGTATTTTTCCGGGTACAGGAACAATTGTTTTAATGACAAGAGTCATTGGAATCCCTTGGACAAAAAGAATTTTAATGTTTGCTGAAAAAATCAGTGCTGAAAGAGCATTAGAAATCCATTTAATAGATCAGATTGTAGATGATCAAGAAGACTTAATGAAAACTGCAATGGATAAAGCAAAATTCCTTTTTACTAAAAATCAAACTGTTTTGAATGCGATTAAACTATGTAGCAATCACTTAGCTGACAAGCCTTACAATAAAGCTTATGAATTAGAGAAAATTGGCTCAGCATGGTATGAATACGAAGATAAAGAAAAATATCTCAA
>CAZBNW010000172.1:0-3474 GCA_964493385.1 uncultured archaeon
ATCCTGAAGGAGTTAAACGAGCAATCCTTATAAATTCAGATTTTCCATGGAAATTAGCTAGTTATGCTAAAAAATATAATATTAAAGTAATTCAGATTGGAACTGATTGTGTATATTCTGGCAAAAAAGGTAAATATAGTGAAACTGATCTGCATGACCCATTAGATGTTTATGGTAAATCAAAAAGCCTTGGCGAAGTATTTGATGGTTCAATGTTAATAATAAGATGTTCTATTATTGGTCCTGAAGTCAAAAAAGAAACAAATTTCTTACTTGAATGGTTTTTAAGTCAACCTAATGGAGGTACAATCGGAGGTTTTGAGCACCATATATGGAATGGGGTAACTACACTTCAATTTGCTCAATTATGTGAGCAGATAATTTCAAATAATATTTATAATCAATTAGTACAAAAGTTCTACGTACATCATTACGTACCAAATAATACTGTTAATAAGTATCAATTAATGCATATTTTCAATGATATATTTGAAAAGAACTTAAAAATCAATAGAGTTAATAAACCAGAACAAAAACTAGACAGGTCGCTTGCTACAAAATATTCTAATCTAGATAAGATCATGGAAAAGAAAGATATGAAAACAGCGATTTCAGAACTTAAAAATTATATGATAAACAGTGACTAATTCTACCACGAATTGCATCATTTTTAAAAAAAATTATCTCTTAAAATTTTTATAGAAATTCAAAGAATTTCCAATTAATATGTTACAGATCTTATCTGATATATTTTTACCATAGTGAGATACTGGTTCAGTCTTGCGAGATAATGCTAATTCTGCTGAATCAAGCATCTGATAAATCTCCATACCAGTTAAAACATTTACCCCAAGTTCAATCAAATCGATTCTTTCAGTACTTTCCCGTATGGTCATACAGGGGGTTCCTAAAATAGCGCACTCTTCGACAACGGTTCCACTATCAGAAATCACTAATTCTGCTTCTTTCTCCATTCCTAAAAATTCTAGAAACCCTTGTGGGGGGATTGAATTAATGCCTTCTGGAAAATTTAAACCATATTTTTCCATCATATGCTTTGTTTTAGGCATTAAAATATACTTTATCTCAACATTTTTTTTTTTATAAAGCTCTCCAAGAAAAGTTATTATTGTCCTTAGATTTTTCTCATTTTCAGTATTTTCCGCACGATGACAAGTCACCAAATAAAAAGGAGTATCTTGTTTAAAATCTGTTTTTACAACATGAACAACTTCTATAATGGGGTTCCCTACTACCCAACATCGCCGAGGGTTTATACCTTCTCTTAGTAAATTTTCTTTATGTTCAGGTAAATAACAGATATTCAAATCAGCTAGATGATCAATGATAACTCGATTTTTCTCCTCAGGCATTAACCAGTTTTTACTACGCATTCCGGCTTCGATATGGACTAATGGAAGATTTAATTTAGAAGTAGCTAAAGCAAATCCCAAACTACTATTATTATCACCTAGAACTACAACAAAATTCGGTTTTTCCTTGAATAAAGTTTTTTCAAACTCAATCATTAATTTGGCAACTTGAGAAGCATGGGTACCACTTTTTATATTTAAATTATATTCAGGGATGCGAACTCCTAGCTGATCATAAAAAATTTTATTTAAGTTATAATCATAATGTTGCCCACTATCAACAATAATGTTCTCAAAATAGAGATCTAATTTTTTGATGATCTGGGAAAGACGAATAATATCTGGTCGAATTCCGATACACGTAATAATTTTTCTCATAGTATCTTAAAAGTACTAAAATATCAAAAAGTTTTTGTTTTTAATAATAAATATTGATTTTCAACGGTTTCAAAATAAAATTGCATATATACTTTTAGGATTTCAAAGATTTCGAGTTCTACTTGTTTTTTTAATCATTAATTTCAATTTTTGAATGTAATAGTAGAATAAACAAGAAAAGATTCTTCTAGCTAATTGTGTTAATACAATACTTGAGGAACCATATTCACGCCTATAGACTTTGATTGGACATTCTTTAATTTTAAACCCTGATAATGAAACTTTTAAAATTTGTTCTGTACAAAAAGCATATCCATGATATCTGGTATTATCAAAAATAGGAAGAACTTTTCTATTGAACGCACGAAATCCAGTTTGATTATTCATTACTCTTTTACCAAATAATATTTGTATCAATTTTTCTACGAGTACTTCTCCTAATCTAGTTAAAACAGGCAATTGATAAAAGTAAGTACCTTTATACCTTGAACCTATTGTATAATCAGCTTCCCCATCGAATATAGGTTTAACTAAAAAAAAGATGTCATCAGAACTGTGTTGACCATCTGAATCCATAGTCACAATAATAGTTCCCTTCGCATGTGAAATTCCTGAAATTATAGCATCTCCGTAACCTCTATTCCTTTTATGATTTATTACCCTAATCGCTCTTTTTAACTTAACTTTTTCAATTTCTTTTAGACTGTTATCAGTTGAATGATCATTAACAACGATAATCTCTATAGAGTTATTATATGGTAATTCCTCTAAAACTGTTTTTATCGTCTTTTCTTCATTAAACATCGGTAATACAATTGAGATAAGGACCTGATCTTCTTTAGTTTTGAAATTTTTAATGTAATCATATAAATCTTGATATAAATATTTGATATTACCATTTTTTGTTTCAGATCTATTTAGCAAGGTTTTTGTTTTCCTTTTTGTACTTAAAGTTTTCAAAAATAAGGCGCCTTTTATTAGTTCTCTACTTTTTCAAGTTAAGTTTTTTGGAATTTTATTGGGATTAATATTAATATTATTGAATTTAAAATTTATTTAATTATTAAATTTTTAAATTAGACAGAATTTAAATGTTAATTTTTGTTTAATTTGAATAATATGTGAAAGGGATTTTTAAATTGGAAAGGATCTAAAGATTTTTCAACTTTTTGATAAGGTTTTAATTTGCCATTGATATCGATTTATTAATCCCTCATCTATTTCAACTTTGGGATTGTAGTTTAAAATATTTTTTACTTTATTTATGTTTGAATGTGTAATATCAACATCCCTATGTTGTTAATGGATTTTTATTATATCAAAATCGAAAATTAGTTAATACTAATTAAATTAAAAAAATAAAGATTAAATTCATCAAATTTTAATAGCGACTTAAATGATATAATTTATTCAATTATGTCTTTTGAAAATAAAAAAATTTTAGTTACTGGTGCTGCAGGTTTCATAGGTAGTAATTTAACAGATAAATTACTTGAATTAGGTGCTTTTGTTATAGGAATTGATAATCTTTTTAATGGCAGGTTAGAAAATTTAGATACTGCGCTTAAAAGTGAAAAATTTCAATTTTTTAAAGGAGATATTAGAGATATCAATTTCTTGTTAGAAATTTCAAAAGAAATTGATATAATATTTCATCAAGCAGCATTTACAAGCGTTCCACAATCCGTTTTAATGCCCCAATCATGCAATGATGTAAATATTA
>CAZBNW010000173.1:0-3388 GCA_964493385.1 uncultured archaeon
TGGATTATGAAGATATTATATTTGAAAAGAAAGATAGAATTGCTCGAATAACGATTAATCGCCCTCAACGTTATAATGCATGTGCACTACAAACTGTCCATGAATTGATTGATGCTTTTAACCGGTGTATGGATAATGAAATTGGTGTGGTGGTATTTACTGGTGCAGGTGATAAGGCGTTTTGTACAGGTGGCGATCAAACAACACGCGAGAAGGGCGGTTATAAGGGAGAGTATATGTTGCCTTTGGAAGTAGGTTGGCAACGGGTAACATTTCTAATCCGTACATTACCAAAACCAGTCATAGCCCGTGTGAATGGTTACGCGATTGGAGGAGGACATGTGTGGCATGTTAATTGTGATCTCAGTATTGCGGCAGAACATGCCCAGTTCGGACAGGCAGGACCACGTGTAGGTTCATTTGATCCTGGATATGGAACTGGTGACTTAATGCGTGCAGTGGGCATAAAACGTGCGAAAGAGATTTGGTTTCTTTGTCGACGTTACACAGCACAGCAGGCTATGGAAATGGGACTAGTGAATTCTATTGTGCCTTACGAAAAGTTGGATATAGAAGTAGAACAATGGTGTCAAGAACTATTAGAAAAGAGCCCAACAGCATTGAAAATGCTAAAATATGCTTTTTTGGCTGAAACTGATGGAGTAACTGGCATCACTCAACTAGGGGTTGGTGGATTGTCTCTTTACTATGGTACTGAAGAGGCTGTAGAGGGAAAGAACGCATTTATCGAGAAACGAAAAGCAGATTTCAATCAATTTCGAAAAAAGTGAAATTTTTGGAATTAAAAATCCGTAAAGCAACACCTAAAGATGCAAAAAGTATATCATATATTTGGGAAGTAGTATGCGCTGAGAGAATTTACACATCCGTTGACAAAGCTTTTACCACCCAACAAGAAAGGGAGTATATCTCATCGTTATCTAAAAGAGAAGCTATTTTCGTTGCTGAAGTAGATATTAAGATTGTTGGGTTCCAAACCTTGGATCTTTGGTCTAAAATTCTTAACTCCTTTAGACATGTTGGAATCGTTGGCACTTTTATTCTTCCTGAATTGAGGGGAAAGGGAATTAGTTATATTTTAGCAAATAAAACTTTTGACTTTGCACGTGCTAATGATTATAAAAAACTTGTTATTTATGTACGAAAGGGAAATGAAAGAGCTATAAAATTCTATCAAAATGTGGGATTCATTATTAAAGGTGAATTAGAAGGGCAAGTAAATATAGATGGAATTATGGAAAATGAGGTTTTTATGGAAAAATTTCTATAAAACAAAAATAACTTATTTTATTTTAATTCTTCACGTGCTATAATTAAATTCTGAATTTCAGAAGTTCCTCCTCCAATTTGGAAAAATTTTGCATCCCTCATATATCTCTCAACAGAATACATATCAGTATATCCATCCCCACCATGAATCTGAACTGCTTCTGATGTAATTTCTACTGCCGTTCTACTAGAGAAAGCCTTTGCCATTGAAGCTTCCTTGGTTATATCTTTATTCATATCCTTTAATTTAGCAGCACTATAGGTCAATAATCGTGCTGCACGTAATTTTGTAGCCATTTCAGCAATTTTTAATTTAATGAGTTGAAACTCTGAGATTGGCTTATTGAATTGAATATTTTTTTTAGCATATCGTTTTGAATCTTCTAGAGCTGCAAAAGATATACCATTGCATTCAGAACTCAATGTTAATCTTTCTATATTAAAAGTATCCATTAAACTCTGAAAACCACTCCCTTCCTCCCCAATAAGATTATCTTTTGAAATTTCTGCATTCTTAAGAGTAATAATACCGTTATATACTCCATTTAATCCCATTAGCTCATAAGGATTTTCTATTGTTAGTCCAGGGGTATCTTTTTCCACTAAAAATATACTTATCCCATTTCGAGGATTTACATTTTTATTTGTTACAACCCAAATAAAGTAATAATCTGCAATTCCTGCATTTGTTATAAATCTTTTAGAACCATTTAAAAGATACACATCTCCCTTTTTTTCTGCTAGCGTTTTAATTCCTGCTACATTAGACCCCGCTTCTTTCTCAGTCACACATATACTACATAACTTTTCTCCAGTGGCAATTTTAGTTAAATAGTTCTCTTTTTGAATTTCATTTCCATATTTATTGAGAAGATACCCATCAAGTATGCACGGGGTCCGAATAACTGATACAGCTACATTCATTTTAGAAATTTCTTCAGTAATCATACAATGAGCGATCAGTCCTAAGTCTGTACCCTTGTACTTTCTTAGAATCAATGGACCAAAAAATCCCTTTTCTCCAATTTTTTTAATTAAAGATATAGGAATTTCTTTTATCTGACTAATTTCATCCTTTATTGGTTCTAATTCCTTTTTTAAGAATTCTCTTAACTCTTTTTGTAGAATTTGATGTTTCTCTAAAAAGAATGTATTATCCATTTTTTCATCCTTTATTTGTGTTTTGAATTGTTTAAGTAATATTAATAATAAGTTTCATGATAAACTTTTTTTATATTTTATAATTTTTTAATTGGAAATATGTAATAATATAATGAAATAATCAATTTTTAAACTAGTAGTTTAATCTACTAAGATATTATTTACCATTGAATAATTGATATTTTTAAACTTACTTAGATATATTCACCTATAGGATTTTATAATGTGGTAAAAATGAGTGAAGATTATAAGTTCTGTGAAAACTGTGGTGAAAATGTTGAGGATGAAATATTTTCTTGCTATGAATGTGGGAATTCTATATGTGACATGTGTGCTAACGTTTGTAAGAATTGTGGGGAATATTTATGTGACGGATGTTTTCATGATCATAAAAAAAAATGTAAATAAATGAAAGGTACCTATATTTTAGTTATTAATTTACGTAAAAATTCAAGAATTCGAGTTGGTTCTTTAGGTTATATTCTATTTAATAAAGGATTTTATTTTTATGTAGGGTCGGCAATGGGGACTGCAAATTCATTAGAAAATAGAGTAAAAAGACATATATCTTCTAAAAATAGTAAAAAAGTCCATTGGCACATTGATTACTTATTAGCTAATACAAATTCAAGTATAAGGCGTTTATATCTCATTCCATCCACCAAAAGATGGGAATATACAATATCTAACGAATTAATAGATATTTCTGATGGTTATATTAAAGATTTTGGATCTTCTGATTGTAATTGCAAAAGTCATTTGTATTATTTTAAAAATTCTGATAGTATACAAAAAGAATAAAAGTACTATCTCAGTAAAATAATTGAAATAATTAAAACTATCACTACAAGGATTTCTGGTATGACTCCAAACTTTTTATAGTTCCAATTTGGGAGCCAAAAGAGTGTTTTTTCTCTGATTTTATCTACAATTCTAT
>CAZBNW010000174.1:0-3378 GCA_964493385.1 uncultured archaeon
TCAAATTAATTTTGCGATTTTTTCACAGGTTCGTTTGCAATCGAGAAATATTAGGCCAAGTCTTACATCTTTAGTTGTAGAAACTGACAATACCGCATTGGGACCTGCTGGTAGCACCAAAAGATATCCTTCTTTTCCTTTAACATATAATTGTTCAAATTCACCCTGTTTCATTTCAATAATTGCTTTTTCGGCTAATGAAAGAAGTGGAACCATCATATTAGCAATTCTGGATTCATCAACACCTTGAGGAAGAGCTGAAGCGATTGGTTTACCTTCAGTGGAAACGATAGTTGCGGCTTTTAACTCTGGAATAGTAGCTAATAAAGTTTGCAATGTACCATCAAGTTGGGTGACAGGAAATTCTAACATTTGGCTGGAAGGAGGGTGAATCTTTTGGCGGGGAGGGTGTTCAAAGTGTTCAAGTTCTTCTTCAATTCCATTATAGAATGTACTTTTTTGTGTTTTGATTAATTTTTCTTTTTCAGAAAATTCAGTTGTTTTGGAAGTAATTGTATTTACTTTTGCTTCGAGTTCAGCGATCTTCTTATTAATTTCATTTTTAAAACTTGGTTCAAACTCAACATATTCTTTTAAAACTTCTGCTAACGCATTTGTATAGATATGAGATTTTTCTGTATCTAAAGACACTTTATAAGTATAGATATAAAACCGCCCTTTTTTTCCAAGAGTTTTAATTTTATCCTCTTTTTTTAGCCGTAAAAGATAAGTTCGAGTGTCTTGTTTACTTAAACCAAGTTTATCAGCTATTTCTTTACTTGTTAAAGATTCTGATTTAAGGAGATTCAATATACGATCTTTATTGCTTAAATCTATTTCAGAATTTGAAGTAATTATTTCTCACCTTTAGTTGTAATTTCTCTCCATGTCTTATGTAGGATAACAATCGTGTCATTTTTATCAATCTCCTTTGAACAATATGAGATTTAGTTAGCAAATCTGAATCATTAATATATATTTTCTTCTAAATAATGTTGATATTTTATTATTTTAAATGTATATTTTTTTACTTTAATCTGTATATTATTTGTATATTATTATATATAAATATAGGGGGTTTAAACATTTAAATAATACTGAAACACAAAGATTTAAATATGTGACTATACAATTGATATACATATAAATATACTTTAATATACAGCATAATAATGTTTGATGAAAAAAATTTGATAGAAAAATTAGAGTTAATTTTGAAAAGATTATTAGCAAGTAATCGAGATATAACACTTGCGATAATTACCTCAATGGAGGGGCTTCCTATTCTTTCAATATTACCCCGAGGATATAATGAAACGAGAATTTCTGCTATGGTTGCCACCCTACTCTCCTTATCCGAAAGGACTGTCATAGATATGGAAATTGGGGTATTCAAACAGATATATATCAAAGGAATTGATGGTTATTTATTAGTTTTTGAAGCTGAGCCTGCTGTGTTGGCAGTTTCAACTACAGAAAAAGCGAAATTGGGGCTCATTTTTTTTGAATGTGAGCGCGCTTCGCATGAAATATCAAAAATTTTAAAAAAAGAGAAATAAAGTAAAAGAATTAAATAAATTTGTGGAGGTATGAATCTTTAGATATTGATATAGAAGAGATATTCAAATCTTTTGCAATGTGTTGTTATTATTCTTTTTTAATCATTTCAAGTTCTGATTCGATGCCCAGCAAATTCGCTACTTCGACTAATGCTTTCCATTCAGCATATACGTTTTGTGCTTCTCTTAATTGTCCCTGAGATACCAAAAGTTTATGTAAATTGGCTTTTGAATCCACGAGTCTAACAAACATCGCCAATTTATCACTCTCATTTTCAGTATTAACATATCTTCTTAAAACATCTATCGTTTTCGTATCAGTCTGTGAGACGGGATTTAATGTTTTTATTGCATCTCGAACTTCAAGCATTAATTGTTGATTGGCTTCAAGAAGTTTTATTTGGATTAAACAAAGGTTGATAGCGTCAGAGTATGTTTTACTTCCACTTTTTTCTTTGAATTCGTCTAATTTATTTTTAACAACATCATTTAGTTCTATTGTCGGACTCATATACCTATATAAATATAGGAATTTAACTATTTAAACCTTTATGTTACGATGGTTTATAAAAGGTTTATAATTATAGTCTCATGATATTATCGCAACATTTAAATAGTATTTTAGTGTCACATAAATTATAGAGAGAAAATATTTAAAATAAAAAATATAGAAAATAAGGCGAAAAAACATGAGAGAATTAAAAAAAATAGATTTAGAATATAAGAGATTATTAATAAAGGATGTTAAACTTGCCCTGAAACGTAAAAGAATACTGAATATGATAAATAGGCTTGAATTATGGCGGATTATAAAATTCGAAAAAGAGCTTGAAGGATACGAAGAAGATCTAAAGATTAAAAGTAAAACTAGAGAAAAAATACACGTATAAAGACTTAGAGAAGGTAGATAAATGAATAGTTCTGAAAATAATTATATTCGAATACCTAATGACATTGCATTTCTTTTAGATCTTTGCCGAGGCTTAATTAGATGGTTCAAGGAAGATAACCCAAATAAGGAATTACCAATCAATTTTAAACAATTAACCAGATTAAGAAACATAGAAAAAATTTACACGAAATAAGTACCTGAAATGATTTAATGTTAATTTAAAAAAATTTCAGCTAATATGGAGTAGAATAAAAATGAACTATATTACAGACGTAAATGAGATAAAGCATTTAGTATGTGTAAAATGCGGTTGGGGTCTTCCACTAATTCCAAGACAAAAATTCCAGGGGCTTGAAATGAAATTTAAACAACAACACGAAGGACATCCTTTAACTGTATTAAGTACTGCTGAATTGCATGAGTTAGCAGAAAAGCGAGCCGAATTACGAAAATATGCCAATACTGCTAAAAGTTGGGCAGAAGTGAATAAAGAATGGCTGAATTAAGTTGAATTAAAAAGAGGTGTGATAGATATAATGCCATGTTATTTAAGAATTCCAAAAGTAAAAATGATATTTGATGAGCTTAAAGAGAAGGTTAGAGAGCAGGTGCTGGATGAGCTCTTAAAGCAAAAAAGTGATGAGGAGCTTCATCAAATGTCAGAAGAAGAAATAATAGAGTTAATCTTAAAAATTATTTATTGGCTTAGATTAAAGAAGATGGCAAAAGAAGTAGAAATGATTTATGTTTAATATTAGAATGTGAAATATATATAGTTGGATTTTTTTGTCAATATATGGGTGAGCAAAGGAGTCAAAGTATTATGAAATTTATTAAAAATAAGAAGAATGAGTTTGGTGTTGATTGGTTAAAATCTAATTTATTTAAAACAACAAGTACCATTGAGAAAGAGATAAATCAATATAT
>CAZBNW010000175.1:0-3363 GCA_964493385.1 uncultured archaeon
CCAGATTATCAAAAGAAAGGATATGGCAAGTTAATGATGGATGAATTAATGAAAAAATTTCGTGAATTGGGAGTGCATAAAGTTCATTTATTTATAGAAAAACATAATAAAGCTGTTGTTGATTTTTATCGAAATTTAGGATGGGACATTAGAGATGATTTAATTATGATGAGTTACGTTCCAGATAAAAATCTATACGAAATGAGAATATAGTAACCAAATTCTTTTCAATTTTTACAAAATTTATATTTTAGTTTTAGATCTTTTAAAAATTTTAAATAATAATGAAATGAATAATATTACATATTCTTATAAAATTCAAATTTGATTGAAAATGAGTGATGAAATCACCGAATATTGGATGAAAAATTGGCCAAAAGAAACACCTAGAAGTATTGATTATGATGAGATTCCTTTAGGAGATCTTTTAAGTAGAACGGCTATAAAATACCCCGATTCTCAAGCGATATTTTTTGAGGGCTTTCGAATGACATATCTCGAATTAGATACACTTGTGGATCAATTTGCTACTGGACTTTCCAAACTAGGAATTAGAAAAGGAGATGTAGTATGTCTTGACTTACCTAATGTTCCTCAATATGTGATCGCCCACTGGGCAGTGATTAGACTTGGAGCAATATCAAATCCTATCCTTCCAGTTAATCGCTTTGTAGAAATTGTACATCAAGTAAACGATTCAAAAGCCAAAATATTGATTATTTTAGATTATTTATACGGAGAATATATTCTTGGAAAAGATCTAACTAAAATGCCAACATTAAAAAACATAATTTTAACGGGAACTGGAGAATATTTACCTAAAATGAAAGCTAAAATCGGAACTGCTTTAGGAATGGTTCCAAGAATGAAAAAATGGCCAGAAAAAGTTAAAAACATTAAGTTCCATAAGTTTCAAGATGTATTACAAAGTGGATTACCGATAAATGTGCCAAAGGTAGATATTGATACCAAAAAAGAGCCTAGCATTCTAATATATACTGGTGGAACAACTGGGGTACCAAAAGGGGTAATGACTTCTCATCACAATATGATAGCAAACACTATACAAATTGTTATATGGGCATATACTCAAGTACCTGAAATGGAGGATGTAAAAGGGACGGGAGGAATGTTGCTTGTTGTTCCATTAGCTCATTCTTATGGAAATATAGCGATGACAGTGGCTGTTCATCAAGGATGGAAATTGATATTACTACCACGCCCTCCAGATAAAATATCAAATATTTTAAAAGTAATTATGAAAGAAAAAGCCACATATATGCCAGGAGTTCCTACACTTTTTATAAAAATTAATCAGGACCCTGATTCTGCCAAGTATAAAGATAAACTTACTTCACTCATAGCTTTAATAAGTGGAGCTTCCGCATTACCTTTTGAAGTTAAAAATACATTTGAAGAACTCACAAGTGCAGTTATTGTTGAGGGTTATGGAATGTCAGAATGTTCTCCTATATTAACTATAAACCCTTTCATAAGTGCATTGCAAAAAATAAATACTGTTGGTTTTCCATTATCTGATACCCTAATTAAGATTGTCGATGTTGAAGAGGGAAAAAAAATTCTCCCACAATGTCCTAACGAAAACTGTGATAATTGTGGGGAAGATGAGCAACAGTACATAGGAGAAATATGTGGAACTGGACCACAAATCATGCTTGGCTACTTAGGAAGAAAAGAAGATACTGACTATGCATTAAGAAAAGATTCGAAGGGGATAACTTGGTATTATACAGCTGATATAGGATGTATTGATAAAGAGGGTTATTTACATATAAAAGATAGAAAACGTGATATGATCAAAAGAAAGGGTCACGCAGTATTTCCAAGAGAAATAGAAGATTTAATTTATATGCATGAAGCTGTGAATGAAGTAGGTGTTATTGGTGTATCTAATCCTGAAACGGGACAAGAAATTAAAGCATTTGTTTCATTGAAACCTGAATATCAAGGGAAGGTAAAAGAAGAAGATATGATGGAATGGTGCAAGGAAAATATCAGTCCTTTTAAATATCCTAGAATAATTGAGATTGTACCCGAATTACCTAAGTCTGTGATTGGTAAAATCCTTAGAAGAGAATTACGTAAAAAAGAAGAATAATCTTTTTTTTTAGCTTCATTTAGATTTTTAAAGACTAAAGAAAAAAAATAATAATTTTAGGAAATATTTGTACACAGTTTTTTCAATAATATCTCAGCTTTTTTTGTGAAACCACTTACAATATCATCAACATTAAGTATGGAATCGATTAAACCACATGTTTGTCCTACTGGAACAGCCCCATCAACTACGTCACCTTTTGTATAGACTATTTCATAAGCTAACAGGTCTTTTAGATACTCATCCATCTCGTAAGCTAATTCTTGGGCTATTTTTTCTTCTTTCGTCATTACTTTACCATGTTCTAAGCAATATTTATTTTTCAATAATCTAATGGGTCCAAAACCTCCAGTAGTAAGCATTGTATCTCGAGCTGTAGCGGGAAGGATAAGATCTTTATAATTTTGATGGAATTCACTCTGATTAGAAGCGATAAATCGTGTTCCCATAGCAATAGCATCAGCCCCCATAGCTAATCCCGCCGCTACTCCCTCTGGACTGGCAAATCCTCCACATCCTACCAATAACTTATTGGGATATTTTTGAGCAACTTGTTGTACTAAAACTAATGTAGTGACTCCTTCATAACTTTGATGACCACCACCTTCGGTTCCTGTTGCCACAATGCCATCACAACCTGATTCTACTATTTTATCAACTAACCATAAAGCTGGTCCAACGTGAAAATGATACATATCAGGTGCTTTTTCTTTCCACGTTTTCCCTGCTACACGGGCCCCTCCAGCACTAGTTAAACCATAAATTAATTGTTCCTTAAGTTTAGGGTTCTCATTACGCCATTGTGGAATTCTTCTTAGCAATGCTCTATGATCTGTCTGGACTCGAGCAACCCGTACATTCAAACCAAATGGTTTATCCGTATGTTCAACAACATAATCTAATTGCTCTTTGAAATCTTTAACTGAATTTTTTCCTCTTAATGTAGCATGACTTACAACTCCTAACCCACCCGCCTCAGAAACTGCAACAGCTAATTCAGTTGTATAGAATGGACCCATTGGAGCACTAATAATAGGGTACTTTATCCCAAATTTTTCAGTTATTCTTGTTTTAATCAATTTTTATTTCACCTTAGAAATTAAAATAACAATTGTATATATCTTCCCTTTTAATAGTAAAAAAGCTATCTAAATTAAATTTATAAAATGATAAGTTTTACTTTAAAATTAATAAAAAAGGTAAAATAAATAAAAATAGATTAATTAAAACTTCTCTCCACATTT
>CAZBNW010000176.1:0-3326 GCA_964493385.1 uncultured archaeon
TGAGTGAAGAAGAATCTCGTTTTTGTCCTTATTGTGGAGTTGAGCTAGAACACCCTTACTGGGCTCACATCCAAGCAAAACATCCAGATAAATATACCCAAAAAGAAACTTGGATAAAATTATGGCAGGATTACACGGGCCTCGGAATGGATGAGCAAACATCCTTAATGGTTATATCAGAACTTTTCAATGCAACTCAAGAAGAAATTAAGTCTTTTTTAAAAAATGCAAATGTTCTGTAATTTCTATTTTAAAAATAAGCTTTAAAAAATTAAAATAAATAAAGAAATAGTTTATAACTAAATCCTAAACATTGAATTTCGAATTAAAACTCCTCTTCTTCCTCGTCCTCTTTTAGGAGTCCCGCTTGTTTTAACAAATCTTCTACGCTGTCTCGAGCTTTTATTACTTGTTCATTTTCATTTAAATTGAGTTTTTCAATAACATCATCGCTGAATTCCATAAATTTCTCAATAGCATCAGAGCTGAAATCCTTAATTTTTTCGGAAGTTTCCTCTATAAAATCTTTTCCAGATTCACCAAAAACGCTTCCAACGAAATCAGTAAATGATTTATTCAATTTTTCAATGAAATTTTCTTTTTCTTCTCCTTCATCACTCATTTTTATTTACCTCTTTTTTTAGTAAAATAATTCTTTTACATATTAAAATCCATATACTATATTATATTAACTTTTTTTGTCTCCAACTTTTAAGTTCTTCTTTATTATAACCAAGTAGATCACAATAAATTCCTTCATTATGCGCGCCGAATTCAGGTCCCGATGCCTCAACAGAACCTATGGTATCTGAGAAATTTATCAATCGATTAGGAATCGTAGCTTTTTCAACACCCCATTTCGAGAAATCAAATTGATCACATAACATACCTCTTTCTTTAAGGTTTGGATGTGAATGGACTTCATCCATAGTATAGGTTTCTCCACAAGGTATTCTTACAGATTCTAATTGTTCTATAGCCTCTGCTCGACTTAACTCATTACTCCATTCTTCTAGTATTTCATCAAGTAATTCAACATGGTCGAAACGTTTAATTATGTTATCGAAGCGAGAATCCTTGATTAATTCTGGCTTTTTTAAAACATGTTCACACAATCTTTCCCATTGACTTTCTGTAAGTGTAGTCATAGCGATCAATCCATCTTTACAATGATATTGATTATATACCGGCAGAAATTTAGAGCCTACACTATATTTTGCTAATGGCATAAATTCTCTGGCTTGAGCCCGGATATTAATAGAAAACATAATATCATGCATAGATATATCAATAAATTGCCCTTTTCCTGTTTTTTCTCTGTAGTATAAAGCCTGACTTATTCCAATCGCGCATATATGACCAGCAGTGTAATCTGCTATAGGTAATCTTGGAGGGCCCTCCTTTATATCCAATGCATCAAGAATTCCTGCTTGCGCTTGTATTATTATATCGAAGGCTGTTTTTTTTGTATATTTTTCTAATCCTACATTACCAAAACCAGAGATCTTTGCGTATATCAACTTTGGATTAATTTCACTTAATATATCATACCCTAATCCCCATTTTTCCATAGTCCCCTTTACAAAATTTTCTACGAGGACATCTGATTTTTCTATTAATTTCTTGAAAATCTCATTTGCTTCTTCCTTTCTTAAATCGAGTGATATAGATTTTTTTCCTCGATTTAAAATAGAGAATAAGGGAAATATAGATTTATCATAAAGAGAATATAAACGGAATGCCTCCCCAAAAGGTGGAGGTTCGACCTTAATTACCTCAGCTCCCTGATCTGCAAAGAATGTACTTGTCCAAGGGCCGGAAATGAATTGTGAACAGTCAAGGATTCTTAATCCTTCAAATATTTTTGCCATACTAAATTAAAAATTAGATTATATAAAATTTTTAACAATCTATTTGAAAGCGTTTTGAAAGGGAATTGATAAAGGTTGGGATAAAATTAAAGAAAAAATCGCAAGAAAAGCTGCGGAAGAGGAAGAAGAATAAAATATAAGTTATAATCTTATACCTTTTTTTTAATCTTTAAATTTACGATTTTAGTATTAAAAGCAGTTAAACTAATAAAAAAATAATTATAATTAAAATATATAATCTAAAATTCAAAAAAAAAATCAAAAATGAAATAATATGATATTTAATACGCATTCTCACTTAATGCACGATAATGCAACCTCAGAATTTTACGCGGATGGCATGGCAAACGAATTTTCTAAAGCTTTGAACGTTCCCAAAGAGATTTTACTCCAGAATTTTAATATTGCTGAAATGGCAAATTTAGAAAATTATGTCAAAGCAATGGATGATGCTGGCATTGACAAGGGACTAGTTATGGGAGTTGATTTTGGGTTGTCTGTGGCAGGCGAAGCTAAGTGGTCAATAGAAGAAATTAATCAATGGGTGGCTAATCAAGTTGCTGAATATCCTGATAAACTATACGCATTATGCGCAATAGATCCGAGGAGAGGTGTGCGAGCAATTAAGCTCCTTGAGAAAGCGGTAGAAGAATGGGGAATGAAAGGAGTCAAATTTTATCCCACCTGTGGTTTCTATCCTGATGATCCTAAGTTTTTTCCATTTTACGAGAGGTGTGTAGAACTGGAGGTTCCTATTTTTTCTCATACTGCAATAGTTACAACTCCTCTTATGGAATCGAAATATGCTGATCCTATATATCTTGATAGTATTGCTGCAAAATTTCCAGATTTGAAAATTGTTTTGATTCATTTTGGGGGCGGTTATTGGACTTTAAAATGTGCGGAAATAATGAGTACAAAACCTAATGTTTATGCGGATATATCAGGACACCAAAATAAAGCATTCTATGGAACAGAGCAGTTTTTAAGACTTTTAGAAAATTTATTTGGACCTAATACCTATGGATTTTATCCCGTAAAGCATAAACTAATGTTCGGCACTGATTACCCTATGTTTGAAAATTTCTTAAAAGATAAAGATTGGGTAGAGTGGGTTAAAAATATTCCAGAAAAAGCCAAAGAATATGGAATAAAGATTAAACGAAGCGATGTTAGAAATCTCCTAGGAGAAAATGCGAAAAAACTACTGAAAGTATAAAAAACCTCCTTATTTTTTCTTATGTTTTTCTCGTTTAATTTATATCTATTATTTTTTTTATTATGTAATATTTTATGAATTAAGTGAGAGAATATGAGTGAAGATCATTTTTTACATAAATTTCTAAATCCAAAAAGCGTTGCTATATATGGAGCAAACAATAAAGGTAATTCTTTAGCTGGACTTCAGATTATGAATTTAATAAAGTCTGGATTCGATGGAAACGTATATCCAAT
>CAZBNW010000177.1:0-3227 GCA_964493385.1 uncultured archaeon
TTATTAGGAGTTTTTTATTTGATTTTGGCGATCTATTTTTTTAATTCTTTCATATTTTATTTAAAACTGATTATTCAAGCTATTTCAAAACCTTATAAGAATGCGTAAAATCGACATTTTGATACATAAGTTTAAATACCATTGCCAGACTATATAAGTGTTTTAAATTGGAATGAATCTTGAATAATAAATTGTTTTTTATTCAAAATAAAGCAGAGTTATTACATATTATAAAATTTAAAAGGTAATCGAAATTGATTGAATCGGAATTGTATCAATCTGAAAAAATATTTAAAGAACTTTTTGAAAATATAAAAAGTGGTGTAGGAATTTACGAAACAATTGATAATGGCGAAAATTTTACAATTAGGGAAATGAATAGAGCAGGATTAGCTATTTGTGAAGTTTCCAGAAAAGAAGCTATTGGGAAAAATCTTATAGAGCTATTCCCTAATGTATATGAATTCGGCTTTATTGATGCCTTACGAAGAGTTTGGAAAACTGGTAAACCAGAACATTCTCCGACAGCATTATATCAAGATTATAGAGTCTATGGTTGGACAGAAATGTACATATATAAATTACCTTCGGGAAAAGTTGCTGCTATTTTTGAGATACAGACAAAACTAATTGAAGCCGAAGAATTATTTGAAAGCAAACAATTATTAGAAATGACTTTAAACAGTTTGCATGATTCTATTTTTATCTTAAATGCTGAAATACCTCCAAGAATTATAAAGTGTAATCCAAGTTGTGAAAAAATTTTCGGATATCCTCAAGAAGAATTTATGAATCAAACAACAACATTTTTACACATTGACATTGATTCGCTCAAGGAATTTCAGAATTATTTATACCCTGAGATTGAAAGATCTGGATATATTCGAAATTTTGAGTATAAAATGAAGCGAAAGGATGGATCTATCTTTCCAACAGAACATAGCATCATCCCACTTAAAAATAAACAGGGTGAACGTATTGGCTGGGTAAGTGTTGTAAGCGATATTACTGAACGTAAAATGGTGGAACAGAGATTAAGAGAGTCAGAAGAAAAATATCGCAAGTCTTATTATCAAGCTAATCTATATAGAGATATTTTTGCACATGATATTAACAATATTCTTCAAAATATCAATTCCTCGGTGGAACTTAGTTCTCTTTATCTAAACAATCCTGAAAAGTTACATACTATAAAGGAATTATATGAAATTGTAGATGAACAAGTCCATAGAGCAAAAAAATTAATAACAAATGTTAGAAAAATAAACGAGATTGACGATTCTGAAATTGTATTAGAAAAAATTGATGTAAATCATGTTTTAAACAACGCAATTGAATTTTTACATTCTAGTTATCAAACTAGAAATATTAATATTCAACTTAATACTCCTACTAAAAGAAATTATGTAAATGCGAATAATCTCTTATTGGATGTGTTTGAAAATATTTTAATAAATGCTATAAGACACAATGTTAAATCCGATATTGAGATTATTATTGATATCAGTAAAGAACAAAAAGAAGATAAAAAATACATTAAAATGGAATTCAAAGATAACGGTATCGGTATTTCTGATTATCGTAAGAAAAGCATATTCGAAAGAGGAACTCGAAAGAGCCAAAATAGTAAAGGAATGGGTCTTGGATTATCTCTTGTGAAAAAAATTATCGATATTTATAGTGGTAAAATTTGGGTTGAGGATAGAGTTAAAGGTGATTACAAGCAGGGAAGTAATTTTGTAATTTTAATTCCATCTAACCATTAATTTTAACAGAAAAATTCCTCCTTATTATCCTTTAAAATATTACTATAAACTTTAAATGCGATATAGATAAAAATGAAATTATGGAAAATTATGACTTAGTCGTTATTGGAAGTGGAGTAGGATTAAATGTTTTAAATACTGGACTTCAATTAGGAATGAAATGTGCTCTTGTAGAAAATACTAAAATGGGAGGTACATGTTTAACAAGAGGTTGCATTCCTTCAAAAGTGTTGGTTCATCCCGCTGATTTAATCCGAGAATCCCAACATGGTCAAAAAGTTGGAATAAAATTCAATGTAGGAAATATCGATTGGGATTTAATAGCAGAAAGGATGTGGTCCCAAATCGATGAAAGCAAGATGATTGATCAAGGACTTGCTACTGTTCCAAATTTAAAAGTTTACAAGGGAATTGGAGAGTTCACTGGAGATTATGAGATGAAAGTTACGGATACTAAAAATGGTAAAGAGCTGGGACATTTTAAAGGTGAACGATTTGTAATTGCATCAGGCGCAAGATCATTTATACCACCAATTCAAGGAATAGAAGATATGGACTATATTAATAATGAAAACTTCTTTGGAGATAGATTTCCTAAAAAACCGTGGAAGAGTCTTATTATTATTGGTGGTGGAGTAATAGCAGCAGAGTTTGCCCATATTTTCTCGGCAATGGGTACTAATGTAACAATTGTAGAGATGCTTCCACGTTTGGTTGTAACTGAAGAATCAGAAATCAGTCAACTTTTAGAAAGAAGCTTCAGAAAACATATGACGGTTTTATTAAATGAAAAAGCAATTAAGGCATATTGGAACAAGAAAATGAAAGCAGTTTTGGTAAAAAATATGCAGACTGGTGAAGAAAAGGAAATATTAGCAGAAGAGATTCTTATTGCTGCTGGTCGACTTTCAAATGCGGATTTATTAAAGGTTGAAAATACTGGTGTTGAAACAGATGAGAGAGGTTGGATAAAAACCAATCAATATTTAGAAACTAATAAAAATGACATTTGGTGTATCGGTGATGCTAATGGTATTTACCAATTTCGTCATAAGGCAAATTATGAAGCGGAAATTTGTACTAATAATATATATGGTCCAGAAGGGCAAAAGAGATCAGTAGATTATTCTGCTGTTCCATGGGCTATCTTTACTTATCCCCAAATAGGACACGTTGGAATGACTCAAAAAGAAGCTATCGAAAAAGGGCACGAGATTTATGTTGCTATGAAAAATTATTCGACTGTAGCAAAGGGATTTGCTATGGGTTTTGAAACTGGGCAAGAGGATGATGGTTTTGTAAAACTCATTGTCGATAAGTCATACAAAATTTTAGGTGCCCATGTAATTGGACCTCATGCAGCCCTTTTAGTCCAACCTTTTGTATATTTGATGAATTCAGGATACACGTGTACCTTACCTGAATTTAGGGATGAAAAAGATATTCCTAAAGTAGAAATGG
>CAZBNW010000178.1:0-3217 GCA_964493385.1 uncultured archaeon
GGTTCTAAGTTTCTTCCAGTTCGACTTGGCACATTATATAATATTATTGGTAAAGATACAGAATCTGCTATAGCAGAGAAATGGTCTATTAGTGAATGCTGAACGGGTTTATTATAATATGGTACTACAATTAAGATCCCATCAGCTCCAACCTTTTCAGCATACTGGGATAGAGAAACAGCTTCTTTGGTTGAATTACTTCCCGCTCCTGCTAACACAAATGGATCTTTCCTACTTTTTTTTGCTTCATCGACTGCGATGTCCATCGCTTCATGATGCTCTTCATGAGACATCGTTGCGCTCTCTCCAGTTGTCCCCATTGTTAATATTTGACACCCATTATCAATTTGAAATCGGATGAATTCTCTATATTTTTCCTCATCTAATGATAAATCGTCTTTAAATGGTGTGATCATAGCAGTAATTACATTATTTAGTTTATCTATTTTAGAAATTTGTATCCTCTCAATTTTATTTTATTCTGTAATTTAAAACATTAACTAGTAAAATTCATATATAAGACTTTTTACTAACTTTATAATTTTTAAAAATTGATTTAAAACTGTAATATTGTTTTTATATTTAAAGAAAAAAAATAATTGCTAGAGAATAATTTTATTTTTTGAACGAAATGTTGAGACATTATGAAAATAAATCTTTTAGACAAATTTCAAGGCTGTTTATTAGGCGTAGCAATAGGAGATACATTAGGCCATCCTTTTGAAGGGAAACTTCGTTCTCAAATATATTCATATTTCGATGATTTTAATGAATTTGTTCAAAAAAACAAATCAATATTCAGAACGTATACCGATGATACACAGTTAACTCTTCACACTGCTGAAGCCTTAATTAAAGGAAATGGTTTTAATATCGATTATTTTATCAGAGAATATATAAATTGGTTAGATGATCCTCCTATTGGACCTGGTTATGGCTGTATCTCTTCTATCCGTAAGTTGAAATATGGTGTTCATTGGAAACAAGCGGCCTCAAATTCTGGTGGGAACGGTACTACAATGAGGATTTCTCCAATTGGGTTATTTTACTGTAAAGATCCTAAAGGATTAAAGTCAAGTGCATTAGAATCTAGTTTAATCACACATTCTCATCCTGCTGCTTCAGCAGGAGCAATTGTAACTGCTAGTGCTATAGCGTATTTAATTGATAAAAATCCAGAGATTGGTTTTTCCATCGATGAGTTTTTTGATGTTATTGTTACCTCGATTTCTAATTCCCAGGATGAAATATGGGAGGAATTTATTAAAATATTATATAAATTGAAATCAAATTTAAACATGCCAATTGAATCAGGATTGATTAAGTTTTCACAAGCAGGAGTAAAATCACCTTATTTCATTGAACAGTATTTGGGTCAAGCTTTTGTTCATCCATATACTATAAGTACAGTTGTTTGCTCAATTTTCATTTTTTTAAAAAGATTAACTTCTTTCAAAGCGTGTGCTCTCGAGCTTGCAACAGCTGGGGGGGATAGTGATACTGTTGGAGCAATTGGAGGAAGTTTAGCTGGTGCTTATTTTAGTTTACAAAACATTCCAACTGATTTAATAAAATTGGTTAAAAATAATAAGCAAATCTTGAAAACAAGTGAAGAACTTTATAATAAATTTAAATTAAAATTCCTAAAAGGATAAATCTTAAGCTTTTAAGAAGTTTTTCAATTTTTTCAGGCAGGAATCACAAAATTTCGCAGGTTTCTCATCTGTATCTGCTAAAGAATTTGAGAAGCGCATTATACAAAATTTATTACAATGTTCAAGACTGAACGTGTGTCCAAGTTCATGAATAGCTTCTTTTAATATCCTTAATTCGAAAAGAGCCATAATTTCAGGTCTTCTATAAAATTTTTCTCTTAATCTTGTAATTGAGATTAAAGCCGCAACTGGATCTCTCGATATTTTGATTTTTGGGCTCATCGCGATACCAAATACAAAATTTAAGCCACTTGTAAAAATATCCCTATCCATTATACCTAATATTCGAAAATATTGCTTATTCTGATTAGGAAATATGATGCTATTCAAGACTTTAGAGGCGTCATATTGCCTTCTGATTGGATTATATTTAGCTTCATCTAAAGGAACTGTTTCTTGAATAATGCTGACAGATATATTAAATTCTTTAAATTCTCGTTCAAGGTTTCTCTTTAATTTTATTAAAATTGATTTATCAAATTCTCCTATTTTTAACAATTCAATTGTTTTCTTCATTTTGGAATATATAATTAAATAGTTTATTTGATTAAAAAATGTATCAAATCCTTTCTTTAGGTTAATTACAAAAAGAATGGAAGACAGGTTGTAAATCCTAATAAAATTCCTGCTATTACCCCTCCTATTAGAAGTGAGAAAGCCATCTTAAGGTTGAATGGCACTCTGTTTACTAAAAGCCAAATTGCGATGATAATGTCTATAATTGCGATAAATGACCCAAATGCTACACAATAATAAATTGTTTGTTCATGTGGATAAATTGTAGCACTTATATCCGTGATTCTATTCAAAATAAATGGGTCGATAATTCCGCTAAAATTAATAAAATTAAAGACTAACCTATCGGGTAAAGGTACTAACAGCCAAATTAAGCCATACGTAATATAATTAACCTCCTTGGAATTATTAGATGTCTCCTTAATTATAAGGAAAGGAAATGAAGTTGAAGCAAAAATAAAGATGGTTATTCCTAATAAGATGATGATTACAATCTTTAACTTATTAACTGAATTCTCACGCTTCCGAGAAATAAAAAAAGCAAAATTGAAAAGTATTAAAACCAGGTTTTTATAAATAAATCAGCAGAAATTCAGTAGAATCCAGAAAACTTGACATTTGATAATTTATCATGTAAAAATCTTAAAAACTACACTCAATCTAGCGTTTTTTAAAAAATAGAGGACAAGAAATCCCCAATGATTAGATTACGCAGAATAATTATTTACGTAAAAATAATGGGTAAGATTTCGGGTTCGAGTTTATTTCTCTTCTGATTTTTCGAGACCAACTCCACTTTCATGAATTAGATATCCAAATGCTATACTATATGTATATACTATGAGTATGATCTAGTTACCTCAACAAAATAAAATTTTTACTTTGTAGAAAAAGAATACTACTCAAAGATGTAATCTTTTTAAAGAAAGAAAATAATACAAAATTGTGAAATTTAATGCAAAAATTATTGCTATTATCATAGCATC
>CAZBNW010000179.1:0-3052 GCA_964493385.1 uncultured archaeon
TTTTTTTTTATTTTTGTATCAGTGATTTAAGAAATCTAAATTTAATATAGAAGAAGATGGTTAACGTAAAGTTAAGTTTATTTTGATAATTCTTCTTTGATTTGCTCAACTAAGTTTTCAGCTTCTATAGAATCAGTTATATATTCAATTTCGTCTGGTGATCTTATTCCTACTCCTAGTTCTGTTGCTCTTTTGATTTGTTCTTGCTCAAAAATTGATCCTTTGGATACTTCTGGGGTTGTCCCCAGAATTCGTAATATTGCAACTCCGATGGCATCAATTGCAATTTTATCCGTACCTGAAATAAAGACACTCGCATCTTTTCTTGTTCCTTCCATCGGTCCACGATCTACAAAAGCAATAAGGCCGTCCATAATGATTAAATTGGTTTTATATACCGCATTAATTTCGGCGATCATTTTCCTTTGATGCTTAGAAGAGTGCAATTCCGACATATATTGTTTAGCTACTAATCCTACTGCGTTTTTTAGTGAAAGAGTAAAATGACCCCCATACATGTGAGTCTTTAAACAACAAGTTTCAACAATGCATTCTGCATCATCATATATCTTAGCAAAAAGGAATCCATCTTTCCAGTGACTATCTTCGGGTTTTTTAAGGACATACTCTTCATTAGGTATATCAGTTAAATCAACTGTCTTAAAATCTAATTCTTTGGCTAACGCATATAACCCTTTTTTCTTAAAAGTTTCGGCTGTATTAGCTGGACCACTTCGCTCTGCAACTGTAATGGATTTCGCACCCATTTCTTTTAGCTTGATGATAAGTTGCTTTACTGTTTCCATTGAGCTTGAGGCAGGAGGAGGATCCGCAGTATTGAAATTTGGTTTGAAAATTACATTTTTATCTTTCACAGGATTGATACCTAATAACTCTAAAGACTTGTTTACGCCATAAATACTGTCTTTTGTAGAAATAACTGCTACTTTAGTCATATTATACACCATTTATTAGGTAATAAATTGTATGTGTAAAATTAAAATTTGCTCTTTTAAAAATTAAAGTACAATAATGGATATTATTATTTATAAATCTATATTTGTGGGGGGAAATACTCATATTTTTTTTGACTTAAACCAAAATAATACTTTTCCGAGTATTACATAATGTGTGTATACGGACTTTATGTATAAGACACGCGTTTGTCAGTGGTTAAATTAAATAACTGGTATTTTTTTATAAAAGCTAAGATATATAATAATATGATGACACTTTCGTATGAAGAATTCATAAAGAAATACAGCTTAGAAAACGTAAATAACAAGTTGGAACTTAAAGGCCAAGAGAAGATTGATTTTTATAATGATTTGGACAAGTTATTAAGGGTGATATGTAGGATTTTTGATAAAATAACAAACATAGCCTCGCTTCGAGGTGGTCAAGTTTTAATGAGTTTAGCAAAACTACAAGATGGAGGAAGTGTTATTAATAAAACAGATGTTATGCGTAGTTTGAATATTGATAGGCTAGAAAAATTAAAGCACGCTTTTGATTATTTAAAAAGGGAAAATTATATAAATATTAAAGAAAAAACAGAAAAGTTCCATATTGTTTCATTAAATGAACAAGAGAACCCTGATTTAACAATTTTCAGAGAGATCGTCCAGAAATATTGGCTTACACCTGAACAAGAAATAACAAAAACTAAGAGGTGGATAGAAGGATGATGAGAAAAAATGAGATATATTTTGAAGATGAGGAAAGTATTATTAATTCTTTAAAGGTAATAAAGGCAGAATATTTCAAAAAGGCGATAAAAGCTTTCGTTTGTATATTATTCATTTTAACAATATATATGATTTATTTGATTCTTTGGTTTCAACCAAATATCTTCTTACCAAACAATACTACTCTAGAGATTACTTCTACTATAAGAAAAATTTCATTTAATTTAACAACAGGTTGGGCATTCTTCAGTATTTCTATTTTCATAACAGCATATCTTATTAAATTAATTCGAATGAAGTTTACTCCATCCCTAATATGTTTTATGAAAAAAGAGATCCATAATATTGGCTTAAAATTTCAAAAACGTTTTGCGAGTAGTTCATTATTCTTGATGCTTAATTCTGGAGCAGTTGCTTTACTTATATATATGGATTTTGGAATCATTCAGCTTGATGAGAGCTATATAGGTAATCTTACACAAAGTCTTATTATCCTATATTTAATTCTTAGTATTACTATACCAGTTATTTGGATTTTTATTAATGATAAATTCGTCGCGAAATTAAAACAAAACTTCTTTGTACTATTTGAATTTCATTATAAGATTAGAAAAAAGCGGGGATATGACCCAAATTTAGTTGGTATCTATTTAACATCAAATCGTTTATGCTCGAGATTTAATAAATCTGGAAAGGAAGCTCATTCTAAAATCTCAGAAATCAGGTGGCTTCCTCGTAACGGTAAAACAAAATACGAATTAAATCCATATTTACACTTTCATGAATTTTCAGCTCCAGTTAATTTTCAAAAACAATTTTTGAATATCACCTTAGCTTTAAATGAATGGGACGAAAATCATATACTGAATCACTATTATCGAAACAACAGTTATTCCTATTTAAAAAATATGAAGATGAGATTATTTTCTAACGAAAATTTTTTGTTTTCTTGGAGAATTCGAGGGTAATTAATTAAAAAAGAAAAATTGAGTTTGTCAGAAATACTTCAAATAAAGTATTTTTGCTGTAATCTGACATATTCATAATAATCAGCAAATTCTTTTTCTACAAATTCAAATATAATTTCAAATAATTGACGAAAAAGTTCCTCGGGAAATGCTTTTTGTTCAAAGATCACTTCACATACCAATTCTTCAGTAATAATTTGAGAGTTAACAGGCTGATGATACAAAAGAAATTTTATCATCATTTTTTCCACTCTGTCTTGTACCATTTTCTTTATGATGCCTAAACTAATATCTCGTTTTGGATCAATAAAATAAGGAAAATTCATATCATCTAAAATTCTAATATAGTTCAATGTGCTTGTAATTTTATCTACACAATATTCTAATGAAGTTACT
>CAZBNW010000180.1:0-2940 GCA_964493385.1 uncultured archaeon
TCATTCAGAAAAATCTTTAACACTAGCGATTGCATTTTGATTTTTTAAATATAACTTAATTGAAGCTGTGATTTCAATCGGAGTTTTACTTTTTACTACTGAAACAAAAAGAAATAAACCCATACAACTAATATCTATATACAAATACACTCTTTTATAAATTACTTATTAATTAAAAGAGAAAATAAAACCTTTTAAAGCAAGGTATTTAAGATAATTAAGATTATTAGTTTATTTCTGATGATTCTATACATGTTTAGGACTCCTCTCCTTTCTCTTTTTTTTCCAATTCAAGAAATCAAAAACCATTTTAATTGGAATCACAGAAATACCCCCATACACTGTCCGTTCGACTCTTCGATGAGAAGCATTTCTTTTTATTTTTTGAAATTCTTTATATTGAAGGTTATTATGTATTTTTTCCACTGATTTGACAAATTCTAATGCAAATTCTGGACTATAAAAATCAACAGAAAGAAGACTTGCATAATTATAAAATTGATTTTGGGCTTTTTTTTCCTTGATCCAGTCGAGATTTTCCGGATTTTTCACTGAAGAAAGCGATTGATATGCTTCCTCGATTTCTCCCTCATTAATTAAATTATGTATAGCATCGAGATATTCTTTCCAATTATTTAATAGCGATATCTGCTGAATAGTAAATGAACGGTATACTTTTAATACTTCACGGCAATAGTATTCCTTCTCTTTCAAAGTTCCTGTTAGTGGAGCGAGATCAGATTCTTCAAAATTCTGACCTTCAAGAGTTTCTTGAGTAAGTCCATAAAATAACTTTTCTCTATTGCTTCTAATTTTTTCTTTACGGACAACTGAAATTAAACCACTTTCAATTAAACCACTTAGATGTTCATGAATAGTGGATTTGGCTTTATTTAATAGTTTAGAAAGTTGATTAAGGCTTAATTCAGGATGAATTAAGAACATACTATAAATCTGGAATTTGGGTGCACTTTTCAGAATAATATCAGCAGAAATTGGACTGAATTTTCTTCCTTTAGAACTCATAATTACTCCTCTGTAATAAAAATATATTCGGAGAAAGAAAAATATTTCCAAATGTTTAAGTATCATCAATGATAAAAAAAAGTAACATTCGGAGAAATACATATTATTCCGAAAAAAAAAGAATAATAAGAAATGGTTGAAAGGGTGAAAAATATTATGGGAGAACCCAAAGATAATGTTTTAATTGAATTAAAAAACGTCAAAAAAGCAGCTAATTATTATATTAAAGGCGTAATTGACCGAAATTTTGAATATTTATGTAAAGGATGGCATAAAGATTGTGAAATGATTGGTTTGAATGATGAGGGTGAAGCAGTTCGATCTCCTCGAATATGGTGGAAGGATGTTCTTGCCCAACCAATTATCGATCAGAATTTTACTCGTCAATCCGAAATCTTAAGTATAGATATTGTTGGAATGACTGCAATAGTAAAAATCCAAACAATAGTTACTTCTACTAATAATACAATTTTATTTACTGATTTCTTAAGTTTGTTAAAAATTAAGAACGAATGGCAAATTGTGAGTAAAATTTACAACAAAGAAATTATTCAATAGTTTTTTTTGAAAGATACTATTTACAAACATTACTTTTTTACTGAAATTTATTTTTTAAGTACAGATTTTTGAAATTAAACAGTATGAAGAAAAAAGTTGGTAAGAAATTTTGAAATCAGATGTTTATTTTTTTACAGCACGTTCTCAATCACACAAAGAGAGTATGAGTAAAGTTAAAGGACATCTAGCTTTGGAAAAGCTTGGAATTAGAAATAAGATTAAGAAAGATAATAAAGTAGTTATTAAAACTCATTTTGGGGCATTGGAGAACACAAGATACATTAGACCTTCCTATATTAGATTTTTATGTGATTATGTCAAAGAACTTGGTGCAAAACCTTCAGTAGCAGAATCATGTGGATGGGGTTTACCTGAAAGTATCTCAGGGATTCATTCAGAATATAGTGGTCGAGCAAATGAAGAAGAATATTTAAAAGTTGCATTAACCCATGGATTTACTCCTGAAACTATGGGAGCTCCGATATTAATGTTAGATGGTCCAAATGGTATTGATTATAATGTTCAGAATATAAGTGGCAAGAGATTCAATGAAGTATTGGTTGCTGGACGTTTAAAGGAATTTGATTATATGATTCTTGCTACTCACTTTAAAGGGCATTCAGGTGCTGGATTTGGAGGAGCCATAAAAAATTTGGGTATTGGATGTGTTAGTAAAGGCGGAAAAGTCCAAGCTCATATGGGAAAGAAGTTTGATTATGATTTCTGCAAATGTATTAAAGATTGTAAAAAATGTGTTGAAGTTTGCCTAACTGGAGCCTTGTACAAAGGTTCTGATAAGATATTAAAAAAAGATTGGAAAAAATGTCGTTATTGTTATATGTGTCACTCTATATGCGAAAATAAAGTTATTGATATTGTTGGGGCTATACAGGAGGATTTCATCTTTCAGTTTATAGATAATGCTAAAGGAGTAGTTGATAATTTCGGAAAGAATAAGATTTTTTATATAAATTATGCTATTGATATAACTTGGCAATGTGATTGTGGATCTAGTGACGTCCCTTTCGTCCCAGATATAGGAGTGTTATCCTCTTTAGATCCTGTGGCATTAGATCAAGTATGCATTGATTTAACGCATAAATCCTTGATTAGTCCATATTCAATTTTATCTGAAGTAAAAAATCTACCTAATAATGAGAATAATGAATGGTTTTCTTATATCCCTAGATTTGATCCTAAATCTGGTGAATTAGATTTAAATTTTGATGCAAAAAAATCAAGGTATTGGGAAATTCAATTAAAAACTGCTGAAGAAATTGGCTTGGGATCAAGAGATTATAATTTAATCCAAGTAAAGATTGAAAGTAAAAATTAACTTTAGTTAAATAAAAAAAA
>CAZBNW010000181.1:0-2882 GCA_964493385.1 uncultured archaeon
ATAATTTTATAAAATCAAACTAATTTAACAAATACAATTTAAGAACAATTTTATAAAATAGGTGATTAACATCAGAGAAGAAACTGATTATACTGAAGCAATCGAGGCATATAAAAACGATCCATTTGTGATTTTAGAACCATGGGGTAGAAGCATTGATCATTTGCGACTCACGATTATAGGTAAAAAAGGTACTTCTTATGCGGAGGGGAAGTTCGTCTTTGAAATTAAGTTCCCAGAAAATTATCCTTTTGCTCCACCCTATGCATACGCAGTTACTCTAATGTGGCATCCTAATATTGATAGCTCGATTCCACCTGGAAAACTTAATATTTGTCTAGATTTGATTAATCCAGATTTGGTAGGTAAAGTTGATGCCTCAACAGGTGCATCTGGTTGGACTCCAAGCAAAACTTTAACAAATATTATAGAAGCTCTTAAGGGAATGATGCATGTTGAGCCTCCATTCTTTAATCCAGGAGATCCATTAAATCATGAGGCAGGAGAACAATATTTTAGAGCTCAGAAGAAATTTGAGGCAAAAGCTACTGCTTGGACCAAGAAATATGCAATGGATTAAAAGAAATTAAAGATTTTTTATTTTCTATTTTTATTTTCTAAATTATAGGCTTAATAACCTAGGAAATTTAAGATAACCATTTTACGGGATAATTATAAGCTTTACCATTTATTTTTTCGTATCTTTCATTTTCTCAAAAGAAAAGATAAATTATTTAAATAACAAAAGTTAATTCTTATTTCTTCAATTGTATAATCCAAATATTTATTAAAATAATTGGATTAAAGCAAGTAATTAAAGAATAAGTGGTAGAAATGTTAAAAAAGTCAATTGGATTGAAAGCCAATGTAATCGAGATGACTAAATTTGATATATCTTTATACAATGGTCCTTTGTCAGAAAAGGCTAAAAAAATCATACCAAAGATTTTTAAGAGTGTTCTGAAAGCAAGATTGGATTACAAAAAAGAAATCAATGATCCTCCAACTAAGATAAAAATGGCTCCAATAGAGTTTTGGGATGAGATTATTGATAAAGCAAAATCTCTTGGAATAGATTTTATAGGTTTTGCTCCAGTAGATGAAAAATTAATTTTTGAGAATGATTATGTTGGAGGAATCGAATTATTATATGAAAATGGAATTGTTTTGGGAATGGAAATGGATTATGACGAGATAAACACTGCACCTGAACCTCCAGCGGGCTTAGAATCTTTTAGAATATATGCGGAATTAGGTATTGCTACAAATGAATTGACTGATTTCATTCGGTCTAAGGGATATAGGGCGATTGCTTGTCATCCCTTAGGTGGACCTATACTTTATCCTGCGATGGCAGTCAAAGCAAAACTGGGAAAAATTGGAAAACAAGGACTTTTAATTACAAAAAAATTCGGACCCAGGCAAAGATTATCTATGATTGCAATAAATGCAGGACCCCTTCCTGAAATTCAGGAGGCAGATCTTGAAATTTCTGAGTTTTGTGAGAGATGTAAGAGATGCATTCATTTTTGCCCTGTGAATGCGATTCTTGAAGAGCCTCTTATTAATGAAAATGGAACTATAACTCGGATTAATAGTGATAAATGCTTTGAATATTTTTATAAGCATACCGGATGTTCAGTATGTATTGAAACCTGTCCCTTTCATAAAATAGGATATGAAGTGTTATATTATAGACAATTATAAAATTTCTTATTTTTAGAAACTGGAATAACTATGAAAGAATCTTCACTTAGCACCAAAAAAATTTTAGTTTTTGACTTAGATGGCACTATAGTAAGACTAACAGCTGATTGGATGTCTTTAAAAGAACATTTAGTTTTTAAATATCAAAAGATATACAAAGAAAAATGTGATTTTAAAAGTATGTCAGCTTGTCTTAGTAAAATAGTAGAAAAGGGAGATGAAAAAGTATTAAAGAATTTTTTTGATATTATTAGGCACTATGAGCTTGAAAATATTAAAGGCAACCAACCAATCGAAGAGACCATTTTTTTTATTAATAATAAAGAGTTATTTGAAGGTAATAAAGATGCCAAATTAGCAATACTTTCTCTTAACACACGAGATACTATAATAAAGTCTTTAGAATTAGCAAATATACTCAATAAAATAGATCTTATCATAGGAAGGGAGGATGTAAGAAAATGGAAACCCGATCCAGAAGGTCTTTTAAAGATTCAAGAATATTTCAAAACAAAAAAAGAAGATATGATTTATTTCGGAGATTTGGAAAAAGATATCTTAACTGGTAAGAATGCTGGAATAGAAGCATACTTAATAGATGAATTAATACAATTAGTAAACAAAATAAAAAAAGAACTTAAGAAAGATTAGACCTTTTTTATTATTCACTTTTAGACTTTCATAAAAGTAAAGACTTCATCCTTCCTTTCAATAAATTTAAACAATCCTTTACTTATTATTTTAGTAATAATTTCATCATCCTTTAAATGATGATCATCAAATGTTAACCATCCATTTTTTTTTAAAACACGGTGGAGTTCCTTCAAAATACTTTCTGGGTCTGACAGATCATGATAGATGTCTAATAATAAAACAACATCGATGACACTATCTTCTAACTTTGTATTGCAATCAGTTAAAATAGTTCCAATATTTTTTAGTCCCCTTTCTCTTGCCCTCTTTTTAACCTCATTGATCGCTAAAGGATGAATATCAACAGCATATACTTTCCCTGTGCTGCCAACTACTTCTGCTGCAGCAATAGTATAACTTCCTGGACCACAACCGTAATCTAATACAATATCTCCTTCCTTTATTTTGGTTTTTTCTATTTTAAGGTTTGGCGAATATTTTTTATCGCGATTTTTAAAATGTCGTACCATGAATTTAAACGC
>CAZBNW010000182.1:0-2830 GCA_964493385.1 uncultured archaeon
CTATGCTCGCTCATGCGATAGCTGAAAGTTTAAATAAAAGATTGATAATTTGGAATATAAAAAGCACGAGTGAAGGTATTGATGGTTGTTATATGTATGATACAGTTCAGAGATTAAACGATAGTAGGTTCGGATGTGAAGATCGAGATGTTGATAATATTCATGATTACATTACTCTTGGACCATTAGGAGATGCTTTTGTATCTGAGGAACAAGTCGTTCTTCTTATCGATGAAATCGATAAAGCAGATATAATGCTAAATAATAATTAGCATTACTGTAGATTGAATTCCCGAATGACTTGCTACAAGAATTGGATGTTATGGAATATTACATCAAAGAAACAAAAGAGTTCATAAAAGCTAAAATCAGACCGATAGTTATTATTACTTCGAATAACGAGAAAGAACTTCCGGATGCTTTCTTGCGAAGATGCGTATTTCACTGGATTGAATTTCCTAGTAAGGAATTTATGAGAGAGATTTGTAACCTCCATTATCCAAACTTAAAAGAAAATTTATTGGAACAATGCCTCAAGCACTTCTACGCTTTAAGAGCTATCACAAAATTACGGAAAATGCCCTCTACTTCCGAGCTCCTTGATTGGATTGGGGTATTACTGAAAAGTGGTATCTCAATGGAGGAATTAAAGAAAGAAATTCCGTTTTTGGGGACGCTCATAAAGAAAGAGAAAGATTATGAAATAGCAATAGATAAGCTTAAGTTTCCAACCTAAAAAATCAATTAACTTAAAGATCAAATCATCTTTAAGTAGATTTTTTTAATAGTTTAAATGTTTATGTTGTCTCCAATTAGGACACCCTCTCCCTCTTTGAATATTATCTGGAGTTGCAGACCATTTTTTTCCACAAGTGCCACACTGCCACATCAAATGAGCCTTTACACCTTGATATTTTTCTGATAAACATTGTCCTCCATTCAATTTTTCCGCAGCTAATGCGTGCATATCTTCAATAGTGTATTTTTTTCCTGCACAACGTGGACACCATCTTTGATGATTAATAACATTATTTGGAGTAGCCCACCATTGATGCCTACAAGATGGATTTCCACATTCCCATTTTAAAGGCACAAATCTACCATGATATTCAAATGACAAACATTTACCAGGATAGCTATATCTTTTAATCCCTATGTCCTTTGCAGCATTTTGCATTTCTTTTATTCTATTTGGAGGATTAATTTTAAAATCCTTCCAATCAATTTTACTATCTGCCTTTGGAATTTGAATACCTCTTTTGTTGCATTCTCTCCTAATGAATTCTTCCATTTCATCATAGGATACGTAATACGGAATAATAATTAATACAATTTTATTTTGATGACACAGTTTAATTTTAGTTTTATCATCTCTTTTTCTTTTTTCAAATTCTTCTCTTGTCTTATGAAAATGTTTATTATAAATATAATGTTGAACCCCATTATATTCAAAAGCTAATCTCAATTCATTATTATAACCATCTAAGTGCATTTGATTACCATCATTATTCACTAACCATTTTAAATTATTAGTAGTTGGAAATTCTTTATTAAAAAGTATTTCAAAAAATTTTCGACAAATTCTTTCGCTGATGTTTCCTAGGCTGCCACATCGTGGACACCAAGTTCCTTGATGAATAACGCTTGTAGGTGTAGATAGCCATTCATTTTCGCATTCACCACATTTCCACCATAAAAGTGATTTCATGTTTTCATATTCACTTGAGAGGCAAAACCCTTTTCTGGAAGCGGCAAATTTACTCATATCTTCAATATTATATTTGACTTTTCCTGCACACTTCGGACACCAAGTGCCCTTCTTTATATCAATAGGTCGAGCTGACCATCTAAAAGGTTTTCCTTCTAAAAAGCATTTGTTACATTCCCAAATTAAGGAGGTAAGAGCATTAATATATTTAGTTGAGATCAACTTTCCATTTTTTTTTTGAGCAATTTTTTGCATTTCTTTTAATTTCTTATCTTTAAAACATTGTTTACACCAAAAACCTCTTTTTAGTTCTTGAGGAGATCTTCTAAAACTATGGCCTTTATTGCATTCAAATTCATATTTTTTTCTACTATTTGTATATTTCTTATTTTTAATTACCCCACCCATTGATTTGGCAAAATTTTTCAATTCCATATAATACTCTTGTTTACTTTTTATAGTACGTTTTTGAGGTTTATTGCATTTCGGACATCCATGAAAATTTGATTCCATAATAGAACTAGCAACTCTTGACCAATCTCCTTTTTGCCCAAATAAACAATCAGGATTAAGGCAAGATAATTTAATCCTTGTTCGACTATTTTGATATTCCATAAAATTAATTATTACTTCAAGACCTTTTTGCCTTGCTATAGTCTTCAAAAGTTTAAAATATTTAATAGTTTTATTTCTTTTAATGCATTTTGGACATCCCTTCCAAGTTGGTTTAAGAATGCTATTACCTGTTCTATACCACCCTTTTCCATCTTCACTTCCATAACTACATTTTTTACATATTAGTCTTAACTTAGAAGTTCTCCCTTTATAATCAAAAAGGTTTTTTATTTCTATATCAAAATCAATACATTTTTTAATAATCTTATTGAGTTTATCTTTAGAGAATCTCCCAGTAAACAATTTTTTATTATCTTCTATTATATCTTTATTTAGAATTAAATTAGATTTATCCATACTTTTATCTAAATTTACATTTAAATCATCCTTTAATTTGTATTGATTATTATTAAAATAAGCAATTCTAAACTCTTTTTTTGTAATATATGAATTTAACATTAATCTTTTTACGCCAATATCATAATCCCATCCCCATCTAATATAATT
>CAZBNW010000183.1:0-2762 GCA_964493385.1 uncultured archaeon
GGTTAATACGTATTAATTAACTAATGAATGATTATAATCGACGTTTATTTAAATAGACTTTTGTTTAAATAACAAAGCAAACAATAAAAAATTACCCCTTAATAACAAATTATCAAAAGTATGAATTCTCTTATTAAAAATCTCAGTTTAAATTAATAATTTTTATCAGTATTGAATTAATAAATAAAAACATATAGCTATATTACTATTAGATGATTAAACAAGATCAATTTTAAGTTATAATATTAAATAAAGGGGAACTTTATGAAAAAAAAATTTAATATTGTCATAGAACAGGATAAGGATGGATATTATATTGCCAGTGTTCCTGAATTATCAGGTTGTCATACACAAGCAAAATCCTTAGATGAATTAAATAAAAGAATTATTGAAGCTATAGAATTATATCTTGAAGTTGATAAAGATCAGATAAACAAGACCATTAAATTTGTAGGATTTCAAAAAGTGGAGGTTTCTTTTGAAGAAACTTAATCCTATTGCTCCTGATAAATTAATTAAAATTCTAAAAAAGCGAGGATTTGAAGAGATAAGGCAAAAAGATTCTCATAAATTTTTTCGTGATTCAGAAGGGCAAATTTTCTTAATTTTTAATTATCTTTTTATTATATTCTCTCGACAGTGATACTTAAGTTAAGGAGCAAGAAAAAGAAATATTTGAACAAGAAAAAGTAAAATTTTAAGTGGGAAAAGTAAATGTTTGACGAGGTAAAAAAGTTGAAGAAGACAAAGATCCATTATAAGATTTCTCTCTAAATCGATTTTCCAAATCCTACTGAAGTTTTTAATTATTGTGATCAAAAACAAAATTATTAGAAATCTAATTCTAAAAATTTTTTGTGTTATGAACATGTACTAAAGGTAGATAATATATTTTTAAATAGATCAAAAACACTATTATCATATATATTGATATATTATTTTGATTATTATAGGGGATTTGGTTGATAATTTTCATACAAATGTAGAAGAAGAATTATCAATTTAGATCTTTTTATAACAAAGTGCTCTAACCTATGAAAAACAGGAAAAAATCTTTCTTTGTATTGTCAGTTTTTTTTATACTTTTAAGTCTAAGTATTTCTCATTCAGATTCTGATATTAAAGAACTTAACCATATGGGTGAAGATGATCTTAATAAACTTCGAGAGATTCGACCATCTACAAATGGTCTTGTTGATAGATACAATTTTAAATATTATAAAATAATCACAATTGACCATACAAAAGTCTTTGGAACAAATAATTATTCTAATTTTCCTGTGTTAATCTCAATTTATGATTCAGACTTACGTGATCATGTTCAATCTGATGGTGATGATATTGCCTTTGCCAACGATACTGCCTGGTTGGATCACGAAATAGAATTATTTAATCAAGAATACAATACTTCCCATGCTCAATTAATCACATGGATTAAAGTTCCTTTATTATATATCAATCATAATACGAATATCACTATGTATTATGGCAATCCCTACCTAAGTTCTCAAGAAAATCCTTCAGGTGTTTGGGATAATAATTATAAAGGCGTTTGGCATATGAATGACGTTAATGCTTTAGATTCGACATCTAACAATAATGATGGAACTGAAAACGGAGGAGTGTCAAATCTCGAAGGAAAAATTGCTGGTGCTAATTATTTTGAGGGTGTTAATGAATTTATAACAATTGGTAATGTAGGATCTGAGATAAAATCAATTGAGTTTTGGATGAACCCTAGTAGTCTTGGTAGTGGGGGTCCTACTGAAACGAGTTGGAAAAATCCATCTGCAACTGGAGATGATTATAATAATTGGACAAATCCTGAAAACGCTTATACAAGTGATAATTTATATGCTGATGAAATAACCCAAGGTGATGAGCAAGATTGGTATAATTTTAATTTTATTGTACCAAACGGTGCAACGATTGATGGTATTCAAGTAAATGTCGAGGCATCCTCTACCAACGTAGAAGGATTCGCTGCTCTCTCTTGGGATGGTGGGAGCAGTTACACTAGTGAAAAGTCGAATTCATGGACATCCGAGGAAAATAAAACGTTTGGTAGTTCAGATGATCTTTGGGGAAGGACAGCATGGTCATCAGATGATTTTACAAATGGTAATTTTAGAATAAAATTAAAAAGAGGCACACAAAATCCAGGTACAAATCTAAGAGTTGACTGTATTACAATAAAAATTTATTATACTTATAAATTTATGAGAATTATCGATTTAGATGGCATATCACGGATAGAAATTGTTGAAGAGAAGTTATTGACTACTAATTTTCCTGGTACAACAACAATCTATATAGATGGAGTGGTTGATTCATCTTTAACAGCAGATTGGCATTATGTAGTTATTACAAATTCTTTAGGGCTTGATGTCTCTGCAATGGAGATCGGCAGAGTTTCAACAGATTATTTTGAGGGGAAAATTGATGAGTTGCGAGTTTCAAATATTTCAAGAACACCTGAGTCATTTAACACTAATTACATAAATCAAAATTATACAAAGTCTTCCTATAATATCAGTCAAGAAGTAGCTTTTAATGTGGCTCCCCCAACGTATTCAAATTTGACTGAAAGTTCAGACTTGTTAGAATTAGGAGATACTGAAATTATTACTATTAATGCTACGGCTCCATCGGGTATCAATCAAGTTATAATAGAATTTGAAGGTTTTAACCATTCGATGACAAGCATCGGTGGAGATATTTGGGAATATGACTCATGGATACCATCTCATACAGGTAATTAT
>CAZBNW010000184.1:0-2560 GCA_964493385.1 uncultured archaeon
ATTAATCTTTCTTTTGTACGATATCCTAAGTAATATAACCCAATAAATGCTGTTAGAGTAAATATTATCAAAGGAGTACTAATTGTTGCTAAAGGATTAAGAGTAAATATATAAATGAAGAAAAAAGCTGTAAAAGCTAAGATAAAACTCAACCCTAATACGAGTAAAAGGTTTTTTAAAAACAAACGAAATGGAATTCTCCACGCTTCACGGATGTTATAAATATCATTATTTATTTGCTTATCTTGAATTTCTCCTAAACCAGGTATTTTAATGTGATATGTTTGTCCAGAATCCGAAGTCATGCCAAAATTCCTTATAATGTGCTCAACATCAGATCTGACATTCTGTCGTAAATATTTTTGAATCTTATGGTCGGTAAAACCCCTATTTTTTCCAATCAATTTACCTAAAAAATCCGACAATCTTACTAAAATAGTTATATCTACTTCCATAAGCTTTCAACAATGTACGATTTAAGAAAGTCTCACCTATTCTTAAGAAGAATAAACGCAAATAAAAATATTAGTATTATTTTATTCATCAGAGTTGGCAGTTAAACTCATATTAATAATATGTCTTCCGATCCTCACTATTTTCTTAATTTATCTAAATAATGTAGGTAAAACCATCTGATGCAAAATAATATTAATCAGAATGCCATTTTTTTCAATTGTGAATAAAAAAAATAATAGGCAACATCAGTTTTACCCAATACATTTATTTTACTGCATTTTTTCAATTGCTCTTGTTATTACATGGTTTTTTCCTTATTATGGAGTATGTGTAACTGGTTGGGGTCTTCCTTGTATTAATTGGTATTCTACAACTGGATTTTCCTTTATCATTAATAATTCATTAGCTATTACTAGTATTTTTGGTGTAGTTCTAGAAATTATTTCACCTTATCTTTTTTATACCTCTAAAATTAAAGAAGCTTTGATTTTGGTTACGTTAGGCAATATATTTATAGGAGTAAATTTTTTTATTTTATCGGTTGTAACTAAGCAAAGTTCTCTTCCTGGATTATATGATAAATACTTTTTATTTAATCTTAAATCAGCTTATATAATTGGAATGTTTGCCTGGTCAATCATGTGTGGAATGAATTTGACTCAAATAATAATTGAGATAGAAAAAAAGTATTATATACGATAAACAAGACAAAATTAGTTAAAAACAACTATTATTATAATATTTCTTTTATTTGATTGGCTAAATTTTAAGTATCCTCATCAGCCCATCCGACAATTTTAAACAGCTCTTCAGGGGCTACAATTAGAGCCATTTTTTATAAAATATGTTTATAATTTAATAAAATTTTAAAGATTATTTTCCTTAGTAAAAATTATATATACTTAGTATTTTTATAAATTACTTAGTGAGAAAAATGGATGTTAAAAAAATTATTGAAGAAAAGAAGGTCACAATTACAAATCAAGGAATGATAACAATACCTGCAGCCTTTAGAAAGAGTTATGGCTTAAAAGATGGTGATAAAGTTCTTATTATTGAAGATGAAGGGACATTGAAGATAATTCCATTGAAGGATACTGATGAATTGAAGAAAAATTCTTACAATACAAAAGAAATGTTGGACCAAATGAAAAAGAGTAAAATAGAAGAATTAAGTAGGGAAACATAATGGTAAAAAATGTTTGTTTGGATACAGGAATGATCACACTCCTATATTCAAAAGACACTCCTCAGCCAATTTTACAACTTTTTAAAAATATTAAGACGGAAAAAATTCAGGCACATGTTCTATCCCCCCTTTTGGCTGAATCTTTTTTTCATATATGCAAATTAAGTGGAAAAGTAGCAGCGGAAACAATATTAGCGACATTTCTCAATACTTATCCAATTAAATTAGTAAATTTGAATCAATCTCTTATAATTAAAGCAGGTCTATTAAAATGTCAACACGCTAAGATTTTGTCATATAATGATTGTTTCGCCATAGCATATGCTTTAAATAAAAAATTTACCTTCCATACTACTGAAAAAGATATTGGAAAAATCTTCCCTACTTTAAAACTGAAAACTTATTCCTTTTAAATGAATTATTCTGCTAAATTTTTTTATAATAATCCTTTTATCTTTTTGGCTTATTCCTAGGCATCCGCATCTGAACTCTCAAGAATTTTAAATTAACTAAAACCTGGGAGAGCAAAAAGAATTAATGCAGCTAAAATAGAATTTAGAACAAGTATGATGATCCCGGCTATTTTGAAGTGGTTGTCATTATTTTGAAGCCCATGAATAATTAGGAGAATGTATACTAAGATGACTACCACTCTGATAACCCATCCTATTATCTACAAAAATCCACTTAAAGGAAATATCATTAGGAGAACGATTTCCCCAAGAGAAACTCACAATTTTGAATGAATTATTATAACTTTTGTAAAAGGAAAAATGATTTTTAATAAACCTTTCTCTGGATTTTTAACAATTATTAAAACTAACAAAAGTGTTTAAAATATTTTTTTAAGCTTTTTTTTCTTGAATTTTTTAACAATTAAAATGCTAATGACCAAAAGAACTGGTATCCCTATGC
>CAZBNW010000185.1:0-2311 GCA_964493385.1 uncultured archaeon
ATCAAAATTATAAAAAAATGGTGTGATTTATTCAAACTGAAAGAAAAGAGAGAATTATTAATTTAATTCAGAGAATCCAAGAAGCTAGAGATTCAAAGGTAATTGTATATATAACAGGTGATAGAGCAAAATTAGAAACAAAAATCGGCATGGATGTAATTCCTATTATTAATGAACATTTGATAAATCTAGGTGATTTTGAAAAACTGGATTTATTTTTATATAGTCCAGGAGGAATTACTATGGCAGGATTTAGTTTAGTTAACCTTATCAGAGAATATTGCACTGAATTCAATGTCATTGTTCCATTTAAGGCATATAGTTGTGCTACATTAATTTGTTTAGGTGCCAATGAAATAATTATGACAAAATTGGGACAATTAAGTCCAGTTGATCCATCTCTACCTCATCCTTTAGCACCTCAAACACCTAGTGGTATAATACCCATTAGCATTGAGGATGTTTCAGCATATATCAATTTAGCAAACGAATCAGGATTAAAAAGTGAGGAAGCTATTCAAGTTGCTTTTAATAAATTATCAGAAACAGTTCATCCATTAGCTTTAGGAGCAGTTCAGAGAACCAAAAAGCAAAATGAGTTTTTAGCACAGTATTTATTGTCTTTTCATTTGGATGATGAAATGAAAATTGATCATATAATCAAAGTATTAACTAAAGAAAGATTTTCACATGGATATTTAATTGGAAGGACTGAGGCAAAAAATTTATTAAGATTAAATATCATTGAACCTGATATTCAATTTGAAGAATTAATAATGCAACTTTTTAAGGAATATTCTGACTATTTGCTATTAGATGATGTTTTCAGTGAAGAAATGTTTTTAGAGCAAGAGAATTCGAAGGAAGGGATTTTTTATCGAGCAATTATTCAAACAGAAAATTTAACTCATGTTTTTCAAACAAAAACGATATATAATCGCCAAGTTATTCATCATCCTCAATTGAATATTCCAAAAACTATTTATCCTTCTACACATATTAAACAAGGGTGGAAGAAATTATAATTCTTTTTAAAATATATAACAAATTATAAATATTACATAATTGTTAATTATATATGGTGACATTATGAAAAAAAATGAAAAACCAAATAATTCAATATTTTATAGTAGTTTGGGGCTTTCTTCAATTTCTCAGTTATTCAATGATACTTCAGATAATTATTATTTAAGAATGGACGATTCTACACTAGTGGAAGAAGAAGCTGATTTTATTCTTTAAAATTTCTTTTTTTAATCATCATAATCATTATTTTTTTCAGATATTAAAACTATATTAGCCAATTTGAAAATATTCTTCAAAAATTTCCTAATTATTCGAAATTATTAATGGATTTATCTAAGATAGATAAATCTAAGTTCGAAGCAAAATGCCCTATTTGCAATGGGATGTTAACAGAACTCAAAGATTATGGTGTAGGATTCGGTAAATTAATTTGCCCAAAGTGTGGGTATAAAAAAATCAAGTAAAACATACATTTTTTGTCAAATTTTTTAGTAATAATTTTTATTAAATAATTCGATATATAATTTATTCATAAAACTAATACTATTAAGATGTATTTCAATTATGTTTGTCGCTGCATTAGATTTAGGAACAACAGGCTGCAGAACATTTATTTTTGATTTAGCTGGAACTATAATCGCTAGTGATTATCAAGAATGGCAAAGTTTCTATCCTTCTCCATCGTTTGTCGAGCAAGATGCGAATATATGGTGGGATTCTATTAAAAAAACCATAGAACAAGCAATTAAAAAGAGTGGTATTGATAAAACTGAGATAGTTAGCCTTTCTGTAACCAATCAAAGAGAAACTATTGTACCAGTAGATAAAGAGGGGAATCCACTTCATAATGCCTTAGTTTGGCAAGATAGACGGACAATAAATCAAGTAGAATACATAAAGAGCAAAATTGGGATAGATAAAATATACGAAACAACAGGATTGACAATTGATCCTTATTTTTCTGCAACAAAAATTTTGTGGTTTAAAGATGAGAAGCCAGAGATTTATCAAAAAACCCATAAATTTTTGCTAGTCTCAGATTTTATTATTCACAAATTAACAGGTAGATTTTGCACAGATTTTTCAAATGCTTCACGAACTATGTTGTTTGATATCAATAAATTAAAATATTCAGAAGAAATTGCATCTGATTTGGAAATAGATTTAGGTAAAATGCCAGATACACAAGCGAGTGGTGTTGATATCGGAGAAATTGTTAATGACGAAACTTTATTTGATAAAAAAACTTTAGTTGTAACAGGCGCAGGAGATCAACAATCTGCTG
>CAZBNW010000186.1:0-2265 GCA_964493385.1 uncultured archaeon
GAAATATTGGAAAATAAAGATAAAGACAAAGAAAAAGATAAGGATTAATTTTTCAATTTTAAATTTTTGCTTTTAAAGTTGCTTTAAAATTAAGATTTAAAGCTTCTTTCTTACTTATTGTAAATTTCCTTAAGGAATTTTTATAGAGAAATATTTCAATTTCTAGTTTTTAAAATTTTAACAGAAATTATTAATATGAAGTAAAGAAAAGATAATATATTCAAAAATTTAAAATTGAAAAATAACAGAGAGTATGATTAAAAATGGTATATGAAGCAGAACCGGATAGAATTCCTTTTGTGAAACAATATTTCTCTGTAATCATATTAGCCGCAAATATATTCGTGTTTATTTGGCAATTAATGGATCCAGCAGGGGATATGCATATTGAAGCTGCATTTGTTCCATCTGATTTTTTTGAAGGTAAGAATCTTTGGACTTTAATCAGTTCTATGTTTATGCATGGAGATATAGTACATATAATCATGAACATGTGGTTTTTCTTTGTAATAACTGATAATTGTGAACATGCTATGGGTCATATCTTATTTCTAATTACGTATTTCGCTTCAGGGCTGTTTGGTAGTTTACTTCACGCTTTAAGCACATTAATTATCCCTGTATGGGGAGAAGCACTGGCAGATATCCCTTCTTTAGGAGCTTCTGGGGCAATTTTTGGACTCATGGCTGTTTATGCAATTCTATATCCTGGTAATAAATTTAATATTCCCTCCACTACAGGTATGACAATGCGAAAAGTAGGTGCGGGAGTTTTTATCATGACTTACTTCATAGCTGAATTAACTTATGCTATATATTCGATCGCTGCTCCCTTTGGTTCCCAAACTGCGCATTTTGCTCATGTAGGTGGATTTATTGCTGGGGCAATAATAGCTGGAGTATTTAAAGGAGTTAAAGGTACATCATATAAGAAAAAACCAAAATAATCCCTTTTTTTTAATTATTTTTCTTTAATCTTGTTTTCTTATTTTTATTAAATTTTTTGAATAAAGGATGATTTAAAATATAATTAATGTAATAAAATTTTGAAATAGTCTTTAAAATGTCTACAAATATAGTTGTAATTGGCATGGGATATGTTGGTATCCCTATGGCAGCTTTGTTGGCAGATGCAGATGATTTTTATGTTACTGGAATTCAACGAAAGTCGAAAAGATCAGGATGGAAAATAGACTGGCTTAATAATGGCAAGAATCCTTTTGAGGGAGAGGAACCAGGATTAGATGAGCTGATAGATAGAGTTGTAAAGAATGGTAAGTTTAAAGTCACAGACAAGTATGATGATGTTGATGATGCTGATTTTATTCTCATTGATGTACAAACTCCAGTGGATTTAGACTCTAAAATTCCTCGATATGAATCATTAGAAGAAGTTACTAAAAAAATTTCAAAACATTTAAAAAAAGGAGTTACAGTCATAATTGAATCCACAGTAGCACCAGGGACAACAGATAATATAGTTCAACCGATATTAGAGCAAGGAAGTGGGTTAAAAAGAGAACAGGACTTTTATCTAGTATTTTCATTCGAACGACTTATGCCAGGAAAAATGCTTGAATACATAACTGATATGGAAAGAGTGATTGGAGGAGGATGTGATAAAGCAAACATCAAAGCGAAATCCTTATATGAGAAGGTAGTTGAGAAGGATATAAGAGTTACTGACACATTGACTGCAGAATTAACGAAATGCATTGAAAATACATATAGAGATGTCAATATTGCTTTTGCTAATGAAATGGCATTATTATGTGAAGATTTTAATAGAGATATATTCGAGATTATAGGATTGATTAACCAAAGGCATGATCGAATGATGCATTATCCTGGTTCTGGTGTAGGTGGTCATTGTCTTACGAAAGACCCTCACTTACTCGAGTATGGTCATCGTACGTATACAGAACATAAATATAATTCTGATATCTTATTAAAAGCAAGAGAATTAAACGATTTCATGCCTCGCCACATGGTAGAGTTGATGGAGGATACGTTTAGAGAATCTCGCAGATTAGTAGATAATATTAAGGTAGTTCTTTTGGGAGTTTCTTATAAGGCAAATACAGATGACACAAGGAATACCCCTACTGAGAACATAGTTAAAGTATTAAAAAGCAGGTACCATTCTCATAATATAACTTTTATAGCACACGATCCATACGCTAAAGAGCGAGAATACAAGGAAACTGAACTAACCGATGATTTTGATAAGGCAGTTTCCGGTGCAGATGTTCTCATTTTTGCTAC
>CAZBNW010000187.1:0-2259 GCA_964493385.1 uncultured archaeon
AAGGAAAGAACTATTATTTCAATATCCCTATAGAATATATCCGCTCAGGAAAGATAAACCCAGAAAAAGAATATGAACTCCAGATTTTCAGGATTTCCAATGAATAAGCTTAAAGATAATTCATCAATAGCGGGGGCATGTCCCCCGCACAGAAGTGAAGCCAAAATCTAAGAAGATTAAATGCTTTCCGCTTACGGTACAGTTTTACATCAAAATCATTATCAATATCTATACTATTATTAGTAAGAAAAAGCGAAATCGAAGAATTTTTCGAATATTCTAAAGTGTCCCCTCCCCTTCCTCAATTGTTCAGATGCTGAGAAATTATTTCAATGTATCTTTAAATTTATAGATTTCTCTTTGATTTTGAGATTTAACTTAGAGAAGGAAGAAATAACGAAATTCAACTATTTGATTTTAATTACAATGTGTCTTTTTCTTTAGAAATAGGTAGATGATTATATTTCATTTATATATAAATCTCTAAGTCTAAGTGCTCTACTATGTATGAATTAAAAAAGCAAAAATTTTAAGGTAATCAATTTTTCTGGCAAAAACGTATAATTTAAATATTTAATTTACTTAAAAATTTTTGACGAAATCTACCAAAAATCTTGTTTAAAATGAAATTTAAAGAAATCCAATAAGGTTATAAAGGAGTTGATGTAAATGAAAAAGGAAGTTTCAATAATTATAATAGATGGGAAGGAGTATACGGCATCTAAAGATAAAAAATATATTGAAGGAAAAGAGAAGAACTACAAAATAGAAGAATTTCAAAAGGAAAAAGGAAGAAAAATTCCAATTATGGTAGCACCACCTGAAACAACTAAAGAGGGTGTTGTGTATGGCTTTTCTGATGAACAAAAGTTCGAAAAATGGCTTAAAGAAAATAAACTTGATGATGGGTATGACCGTCATAAGAAAATACTGGAAAAAGCAAGGCGCGAGCTATCTTCTGAAAAAAGGGAAAAAATCAAAGAACAACAAATAAAGGAAGTAAAAGAAACAACAGAAAAATTTGAAAAATTTCTGAGAGAGCACAATTTGAAACCTGATGAATTTGAAAAGATAGAAAAGCTTTTAGAAGATGAACATGACCCATATTCTAAAGAACATTCACATACTCTATACCTTTACGATGCTACTTGGTGGCAGGGTGTTTTCTGGGGGCTTCCAGGAGATTATTTCTTCGGTAGGTGGTATCCAGATTTTCGTTACTTTAATTGTAATGATAAAGCATCTTCATTATCCACTTGGTTTAGCAGATTTGCTAATCTCTATGAGCATATAAATTATGGCGGGGCTCGATTGCATGCATGGGTTGCATTAGCCGATATACATACCATTTGGGGGCTTTGGCTTGGTAATAGAGCATCGTCAGCAGTAGTATTTTAAAAATAAGATTAACCATCAATTAATGGTGAAATAATTCGCATGAAAGGAATGTATTAAATTAAAACACCCCACTGGAATATTTTGCTTTCTTGAATCTCATGTTCAAAAATAGGTAAGTTAATAAAGTATATAATTCGCTGATAAAATATCTGTTAATCTTTTTCTTTTTCTTCGTCGAATATCTTTATCTCGTTAATAAATTCCTCAAATTTCCGAAATCTATTTAATTTTTTTTTTATTTTTGAGATTAGATACTTCATTATTAGTAGCAGATTCATTTGCAAATTTTTTCTCCACAAAATTTTTGATTGCAGTCCTATATTCTTTCCTTTTGCTCTTTGGAACGCGAATGCTTACAAAATCCGACTCTTCCCCGAATTTCCTCTTCCTCCCCATCACTTCACGTCTCTTTGTGTCGATTCCCCAAAAAAATGTGTATAAAAATATCTTAAAAATCAGATTTTTAAACTTCTCAATTAATCCAAATTCACCCAAAATAACGTATCACGAAAAACCCTTTGTATCTTTGTAACATTATACGAAAGTGAAAATTATGAAAAAGAAAAAGCAAGATCTAATTTGATTTAATGGGTATTAATACTGTACCTGGATTCTCTGGGCCACCACTTATAATTGTAGCTAAACTCCACCCATTTATTTTAAGATCTGGTCTATAAAATACACAATCATCAAGAAATTCTACTCCACAATAAGATAAACCTGTTCGATACGGTTCATTTATTAGTTTAAGTTGTCTTGTAATTTCTCCTTGGTATCCTTGGTTTGTTCTCATGTTCCTAATAAAGAAATTGCTTGAAACTGTGCAAGAAACTTCATTACTATCAAGAATTTCATAATTAG
>CAZBNW010000188.1:0-2200 GCA_964493385.1 uncultured archaeon
TTCACTAAAAGATAATCCCCTCCAAGAATTTTTCCATAAAATCGCTTTTTATTCAATTCTCTTCTTCAAGTTTAGTAGGCTCCTCATCTGATTTATCACCAACTAATTTAGAATCTATTTTTAAAGAACACCCACAGGCACTACAAAAATTATCATGTGGCGCTATGTAATTATCACATGAAGGGCATAAGTTCTCAACTCTTTTAATGGTGTGATTTACCTCATTTTCATAATTAAAGTCTATAGTATAAATCGCAAATTTTCGACCATTAACACCGTCGATAACTATTGCTTTTCTTTCTCCTAACATAGCTAAGTTATCTTGCTCTTCTATATCATTTGTAAACAATTTACTGCAAGAATGCGCAGTTGTAAACAAAATGAGAATACTTGGAAGTGAATAGACTGATTCGAATAATTTTGAAGGCTTTTGGGCTGTAAGTATAATCGAAATTCCTCTACTCCTGAAAGACTCCAAAAAATCAGACAATACTTCTTCTAAAAAATATTGAGAAATGAATTTATCATCATTGGAGAACTTGGTAGCAGGTTTTTTTCCGATCTCACCAATTTCATCTAACATAATTATATTTTTCAATTTATTCATCCTAATTTGAGGAAAAAATATTCGTATCATTTGGAACATCAAATTAATTAAGAGTTTTTTAATAAATTCATTGCATGTGGATTCAGATAAATCTATGAATACATTTTTACCATTCATCCATTCTATAAACCAAAATGGTTTAATAGAAGGTTGTCTTGTTATCTTATCTAAAATTGGAGATGATGTCCATCTTATAGCACGGTTTTTTATCGCATTTATTATATTAGTTTGATACTTCTTATGATAAGGATTTTTTTCAAACCAGTTCAACATTTTCCCAAATAATTTTTCTAAAGAATCAGGAACATCTTGGTTTTTTTCGAAGTATTTAATCATTGCATTGTACATAACAATATCTACTGGTTGTTTTAATCCTAGTGATGAAGAGAGTAATTTTGCTAATTGTTCAAAAGTTACCTCGATATTTTCCCCTTTAAAATAATAAGGGACTCTAAAGTCAGGATCCCCATAACTTAATTTTATATCCAAATTATATGGTATATCCTCTTCTTTTTTTCTAAGGCTTATGATCAAAACACCACAATTAGGGGCTACTCTTGAGATCTCATGTTGTATATGGTTAAGAAATGTAGTTTTTCCACTACCACTTAAACCACTTATAAATGCATGATGGACAAGATCATCAATTGAAAGGGTAATTTTCTTATTTGTTATAACTCCTCTACTAATATAATATCCAAGAAAAATATCATTTTGATTAGATCTTTTTAAAAAACTAACATTTTCATTCCGCACTTTAATTGCTTTATCAAGTAGAAAGTATTCTGGAATATTGAAATCAATTACTTTTGGGTTCACAAATCCTGGGATCTTATCTTCTAGAATTTTATCTTTAATACCACTATAGAATCTCCCTGTATCAAGCCCCGGAGCATTTATCCAGAATACTCTTCCAGTTAATATTCTTTCCCATGTGTTGTTTGGCACTTGTTTAAGTGTAGCTCTTTCACCATCTATGTTTTGTATATCTGATGTTAAATATTCTAAGTGTCCTTTTAGTTCTGCCTTTTGAACTATAATATCTAATTCATCTTCGAATTTTGGGATAACTGAGATATATATTTTTATTTTAAAATTCTCATCTAATTTATATTCTTTTTCTAATTCTGTTCCTTCAATTTCTCCTATAATAGAGTCATCTTTTTGCCATAAAATATAAATCTTGATTACATGTTTTTGATTAAAAGTAAAAAGATTGATAATTTTTCGAAATAGATTAATTTTATTATTGAAGATCGGTTGAGGGAGAATTAATTCAAATATTAGCTTCTGTTTATTTAAATACTTGAAATCTATTGGCTTTACTTTCACATCTCCAGACAATCCAGGATAAACCTCTTTTAAATAATCCAAAAAATGAAAACCTTTTTGAATTGCTTCTTCTTTCGATTTTACTTTTAAAAAGAATTTCCATGAGAAATAATCATCCTCTATTGTAAACTTTGTACCATATACACGACCATCAACAAAAGGATTGCATAGCCATGAAGATCCATCTTCATTTTTATTTTTCATATTAGGAACTTGAGTTATTTTTATTATAGCATGATAAAATTCAGGTTTCAATTTTTT